>JBATIN010000175.1:0-5409 GCA_049667765.1 Flavobacteriaceae bacterium | reverse complement strand
CTCTTGAATGGACCAAAACTGTAATTTCTTCGGCCAAACGTTTTTGCAAGGCACGCATGTGGGGCGCTTCCTTGTGTAGTTTTATTAAATCTTCAATTTCTACTCTTGACAAAAACGTAAATATTTTAACATACTTTTCGGCATCCTCATCCGAGGTGTTCAACCAATATTGATAAAACTTGTAAGGTGAAGTACGGTTGGCATCTAACCAAACATTACCGCCCTCGGTCTTTCCGAACTTTGTACCATCGGCCTTGGTAATCAACGGACAGGTCATTGCATACCCTTTTCCACCGCCTATTCTTCTAATGAGTTCGGTACCTGTTGTAATGTTGCCCCATTGGTCGCTGCCACCCATCTGAAGGGTGCAATCGTAGTTTTGGTACAGGTGAAGAAAATCGTACCCCTGTACCAATTGATAGGTGAATTCGGTAAACGACATGCCTTCTTTGGCTTCGGATGACAATCGTTTTTTTACAGAATCTTTGGCCATCATATAGTTCACGGTGATATGCTTGCCCACAACTCGGATAAACTCGAGAAACGTAAAGTCTTTCATCCAGTCATAATTGTTGACTAAAATCGCTGAATTCTCGGCATCCGACTCAAAATCTAAAAACCGCGAGAGCTGTTCTTTTATCGCTTTTTGATTATGCCGCAAGGTCTTTTCGTCAAGCAAGTTACGTTCCGCAGATTTTCCCGAAGGATCCCCGATCATACCTGTTGCACCACCGACGAGGGCACATGGCCTATGGCCTGCCAATTGAAAATGCCGTAACATCATAACCGTTACCAAATGACCTATATGCAGTGAATCTGCCGTGGGGTCGATACCCACGTAGGCAGTTTGCATCTCGCTTAACAGATGTTCTTCGGTTCCAGGCATTACGTCGTGCAACATTTCGCGCCATTTTAATTCTTCAACAAAGTTTAAGGCCATAGTAATGTAAAAAAGGATTCAACAGCTGCAAATATAAAGGAAATAGGATGGTCTATTGATTTGTAAAAGTGAAAACATATTATTCAATTCGAATCAATTAAACAAAACACAGTTGGATAATAAAAAAGGTTATTTCAACCTGAATCCCTACATTTACTGCATGGTTTTGGTCACTGGAGGAACAGGTTTGGTAGGCTCGCATCTGCTTTTGCAATTGCTTCAAGACCATGTTTCCGTACGTGCCACGTTTAGGGCGAAAAGCGATCTTGACCAAGTGCTTAGAATTTTTAACTACTACTCGTCTAAAGCTACTACCTTGTTCGAAAAAATAGAATGGGTACAGGCCGACTTGAACAATCTACCTGAATTAGAGGAAGCCTTTAGCAACATTGATCTTGTCTACCACACTGCCGCACTGATTTCTTTTGATCCTGGTGATTATCCCAAATTAAAAAAAATAAATACCGAAGGCACTGCCAATATCGTCAATCTATGTCTTGCCAACAAGGTTAAAAAATTGTGCTATGTGAGTACTATCGGTGCTATTGGTAAAAGCATTGACGGCTCTATTGCTCATGAAGAAAATGAGTGGATTGCACAAAATGCCAATGTATATGCCCTTACCAAACAAGCTGCAGAAATGGAAGTATGGCGAGGGGCTCAAGAAGGCCTAGACATGGTCATGGTCAACCCCGGAGTGGTTTTAGGGCCAGGTTTTTGGAAGCATGGTAGTGGCTCTTTTTTTAGCATTTCGAACAAAGCATATGCCTACTACCCCCCAGGTGGCACAGGTTTCGTTGCAGTGAACGACGTGGTAAAAGCCTTGGTCGCCCTAATGAATTCTAAGATTGTAAACGAACGTTTCATTCTTGTCGCCGAGAACCTAAAGTTCAAAGAAATATTAGGATTGATCGCCGAACAACTGGGGAAAAGAAAACCAAGTAAAGAACTTAAGAAATGGCAATTGCAGATCGGGCGGTTTTTTGATTATTCTGTCAATCTTTTTACCGGAAGGGGAAGACGCATCACTAAAAACTCCATTCATTCTTTATACCATCGAGATGAGTATGACAACTCTAAAATAAAAAAGGCAATTAATTTTCAATTCGAGCCTTTGTCCAAGACAATCGCTTTTTGCTGTACTAAATTTAGGGAAGAGAATCTATAGCTATTCCTTTATTCGCAACGGAATCTTTCTTTATTCGCTTGGCCTCAATCTCCATTCGTTGAAGACTATCGTTCAAATTTTTAGCTTTTTCAAGCTCCTCCTTTTTTTGGGTCAGGCGTTTTTCTACTTCTATATAAATGGCTTCGTACTCGGCCGGCAACGAGGCATAATAGCGATCACTTTCAACAAATTGCACACTGTCTATGCCATTCTTTTTAAATACATAAGCGGTAGGGTCTAAATTATTATCACGAAGTAAAGCAACATTGGTACTCTTTGCAGCATTCACAATGGCCATATCGGAAAGCACCTCGATCATCTTTTCTTTAGCGATAAGATGCTCAGGTTCTTGCATGAGTTTCTCCCCGCATGCGATAAATAGAAGCAAGGCCATAAGAGATAGGGTTCTTTGCATGATTATCGGTCGAAAGTTAATCGCATCGCGCTGCGCTTTTCAGAAAAACGTCCATCATCATAACCTAAATGTCCATTTATGAAGGTATGCTTTACTTTAGACGCAAAGGTTTGGCCCTCGAATGGCGACCAGCCACATTTATAGGCAATATTTGCTTTTGTCACCTTCCAAGCGGCATTAAGGTCGACTACGGCCAAATCGGCGAAATACCCTTCCCGAATAAATCCACGGTTTTTTATCTGAAACAACTTCGAAGGATTATGGCACATTTTCTCTACTATTTTCTCTAAGGAAATTGTTCCGTCGTGATATTTCTCTAGCATTGCCGGAAGCGCATGTTGCACCAACGGCCCCCCCGAGGGGGCTTTGGTATACTCATTATCTTTTTCTTCAAGTAGATGGGGCGCATGATCTGTGGCCACAACATCAATTCGGTCATCTAAGAGGGCTTCCCAAAGTTCTGAACGGTCTTGGGCCGTTTTTACCGCCGGATTCCATTTGATAAGGGTACCCTTCGTTTGGTAATCCTCATCTGAAAACCAAAGATGGTGTATACAAACCTCAGCGGTGATCTTTTTTGATTCTAAAGGTATTTTATTAGTGAACAATTCGGTTTCCTTACCTGTGGATACATGAAATACATGCAACCTAGCCCCAGTTTTCTTCGCTAGGGCAATAGCCTTGGAAGAAGAGAGATAACATGCTTCTTCACTTCGTATGATAGGATGAAATTTTACAGGAATAGCATCCCCATATAATTCTTTATAATGGGCCAAGTTTCTACGAATGGTACCCTCGTCTTCACAATGTGCCGAAATGACCATTTCTGTACTCTCGAATATTTTTTCAAGCACGGCTTCATCATCCACCAGCATATTACCCGTTGAGGATCCCAAGAACAACTTTACACCCGAGCAGGCATATTTATCCAATCTTTTTAGCTCTTCAAGATTGTCGTTAGTACCACCGAATAAAAATGAATAATTGGCAAAAGAGGCCTCTTTTGCCAGGGCGAATTTTTCTTCGAGCTTTGTAATAGTAGTAGTCTGGGGGTTGGTATTGGGCTGTTCCATATAAGAAGTTATACCCCCTGCCAGTGCCGCTCGGCTCTCGGTGGCAATGTTACCCTTATGGGTCAAACCCGGCTCCCTAAAGTGAACCTGGTCATCAATTACCCCAGGGAGTACATGAGAGCCGACTACGTCAATATATACCGCATTTGCATCGGTGATATTCTTGTCAATTCTTGCAATTCTATCGCCTTCCAATAAAATATCGGTTTCAATGATTTTATTGTCGTTGACTAGTGTCGCATTTTTGATTAGGGTTCTTCTCATCGTTAAAATCGTTTTTTGTTAAACATGCTACGAAGTTTCATTTTCAATACCCCAATTACGGCCTCGTTGACTATAGAAGAGCTCATTTTCGATTTGCCCCTTACCCTGTCTCTAAACACAATGGAAACCTCTTCAATTTTGTAATCCAAAAGATAGGCCCTAAACTTCATCTCTATTTGAAAGGCATAGCCGATAAAACGAATTGAATCTAATTTTATATTTTCTAATACATGGCGTTTATAGCATACAAATCCGGCTGTGGGATCATGTACCCGCATACCTGTTATCATTTTAACGTAAAAGGATGCCCCATAAGACAACAATACCCGGTACAAAGGCCAATCAACCACATTTACTCCTTTTTTATAGCGAGAGCCTATCGCCACATCGGCACCGTTAAGGCAAGCTTGATAAAGCCGTTCCAAATCTGGCGGACTATGAGAGAAATCGGCATCCATTTCAAAAATATAGTCGTATTGTTTAGCTATGGCCCATTTAAAACCATGAATATAAGCGGTACCTAAACCCGATTTTTCTTTCCTGGTTTCCAAAAAAAGTCGGGTGGGGAATTCTTTTTTTAATTTTATGACCGCCTCTGAGGTGCCATCTGGCGAATTATCATCTACAATTAGAACATGGAAATCGGTGGTAAGATTAAACACCGCTCTTATAATGGACTCGATATTTTCGATTTCATTATAGGTAGGAATAATTACGAGACGATCCGACATTTACTTGATGCTATTCGGGCAAAAATAGTGTTTTAAAAGCTGTGGAGAAATGACAATACATGATTTATCATTTTTTTACAATTCAAATTACGACGTTTAATTCGTAATTTTGCACCTATACCCGCGTAACGCCTAATATTGGTTTTCACTGGTGCAACGCCCCAAAAAAGAAAGAACCCGAACCTAATGTTGCAAAAATTTCCTAGACTTTTTCTGTATTTATTGGGTGCCGTCTTTGTGGTCAACCTACTACAATCCTATTTTACCGAACTCATTTTTGATGAGGCCTACTATTGGTACTACGCCAAAGATTTAGCTTGGGGCTATTTCGATCATCCACCTATGATGGCCCTCATGATCAAAATAGGCGGTCTCTTTTTTAAAGGTGAACTTGGGGTTCGTATTGTGAGCTGCATTTTATCTGCAGGCACCTATATTATACTTTGGTCATTGATCGACGACCCAAGAAAGAAGAACTATGTCATCCACTTTTTTGTCTTGCTATTTTCTATGACATTATTGAACGCATATGGGTTCTTGACCTTACCCGATACCCCATTGTTGTTCTTTACCGCACTTTTTCTTTTGATCTATAAAAGATTTCTAGATTCACCAACGATAACTCTCGCTTTAGTTTTGGGCATGGTGATGGCGGCACTCATGTATAGTAAGTACCATGCCGTTCTGGTGATTTTCTTTGTATTGCTGTCAAACCTTAAACTGTTATCGAACAAGCTTGCCTGGCTAGCGGCCTTCGTTGCCTTACTTTGTTATTTTCCACATTTTAAATGGTTGTACGATCATGATTTTGTTTCATT
>JBATIN010000174.1:0-3920 GCA_049667765.1 Flavobacteriaceae bacterium | reverse complement strand
GGTAACCACTTCCTTAATGGTATTTACGGGTATCGCGGTCGCTTTTGCAGGAGGATTTCTCATGATTTGGCTCTACGGACAGGATTGGTTCTTCAATTTTAACCTGTTCGGCGAAAATATGCGGGAGCTGTTCAATATGAAGACCATCAATCTGAGTGTTGCTGTCTGGGTCGGTTTTATCGCCTTGTTCGGTATCGCCACAGACGATGGAGTTGTTATGGCCACCTACTTGACACAAACCTTCAGCAGGGAAACACCCACTGATAGAAAAGGCATTCGTTCGGCAACCTTGGAAGCGGCTGCAAAGCGGATTCGACCTTGTTTGATGACCACTGTCACCACCGTTTTGGCCCTATTACCAGTGCTCACATCTACCGGAAAGGGAAGCGATATCATGATACCGATGGCCATACCCATTTTCGGGGGTATGTTGATTGATATTACCTCTTACTTTTTGGTACCGGTGCTCTATAGCTGGCAGAAAGAGTTTCAGTTAAAACACTCAAGCAAATGAAAAATATAATAGTTATTACCGGACTTTTGTTTGTTACCGCTTTTGCGAAAGGACAACAATTACAATCCTATATTCAAGAGGCAGAAAACAATAATCCTGAAGTACAGGCCTTTGAGATTCGATATAAAATCGCCAAAGAAAAGGTCGAAGAAGTAGATGCTTTACCAAATACGGAGTTGAGTGCAGGCTTCTTTGTCAGTGAACCTGAAACAAGAACAGGAGCTCAAAAGGCACGGTTTTCGGTCAGGCAAATGTTGCCCTGGTTCGGGACCATTACAGCTCGAGAGAACTATGCGGGTTCGCTTGCCGAAGTGGACTATCTCGACATTGTAATTACCAAACGAAAACTTCGCCTGTCCGTATCACAATCTTATTACAGACTTTTTGCCATCACACAACAGCAAAAGGTACTAGAAGAAAATATCCAACTTCTGAAAACCTATGAACAACTGGCCTTGACTTCAGTTGAAGTCGGTAAGGCTTCGGCAGTCGATGTATTGCGTTTGCAAATCCGTCAGAATGAACTGGAGGAAAACAAATGGGTTTTAGAACGGGAATATCAGGCGGAGCAAACCAAATTTAATAAACTCTTGAACAGAGATGATTCCATGGCTATTGCTGTTGTTGATTCTTTGCCCTTGTACGATGCAACTGAAATCGATGAGGCCGGATTGGCAGTGCATCCCGAATTGGAAAAGTATGACAGACTTTATGAGTCCGTAGCACAATCTGAACTATTGAACCAAAAAGAGTCGAATCCCGATCTTGGTTTTGGGTTGGATTACATTCCCGTTGCGGATAGGGCTGGAATGGATTTTAGTGATAACGGGAAGGACATTCTTATGCCCATGGTATCCTTGTCCATTCCCATTTTCACTAACAAATACAAATCGAAAACTATACAGAATGAACTGAAACAAGAGGAAATTAATGCCCGGAAAGGGAACCGAAAAAATCTATTGGAAACGATTTTAAGCGATGCTATCAATAATCGCGAAGCGGCAAGAATCAAATACAGAACACAGCTCAAAAATCTCGAAAAGGCTAAGGATGCAGAGCAAATCCTTACCAAAAATTATGAAACGGGTACCATAGATTTTAATGATGTGTTGGACATTCAGGAACTGCAATTACGGTTTCAGATGAATGGAATAGAGGCCATCAAAAACAATTATGTACAAATGGCCATAGTAAATTATTTAAAGGGATAAGAATAGTAGGGAACGAGTTAAAACCCGAATAATTGATTCATTAACTTAATTAAAAATATAAATCATGAAACAAAAAGTAACCTTAACAATCGCAACGATCTCCATGATTACTTTGGCCTCATGTGGCGACACAAAGAACAAACAAGATGCTAAAATTAGCTCCCCTGAAGAAATCGAGACCAAAAAAGAAAATACGCCAGAAATCGCCGACGCTTCCTTTTCAGATGGTATGACCGGGAAGGTATTCCATAATTATCAGCAGATCAGAATGGCCTTAGTCAATTCCGATACCGAAGAAGCGAACGAAGCGGCCAGAAACTTGGCCGAAAGTTTTACCGAGGAAAGGGAAGAGATGAAGTTGATAGCCATGGCTATGGAAGAAACCGATGATATTGAACAGCAACGTGAACTTTTTTCCCAGTTGACAGAAAAGGTAGAACCCTTGTTCAAAGCATCCATTTCAGAAGGGGCCATTTACAAGCAATTTTGTCCCATGGCCTTTGACGGAAATGGAGGCTATTGGATTTCCAATGAGAAGGAAATCAGAAATCCATACTATGGGGATAAGATGCTGAAATGTGGTAAAGTAACTGAAACCATTAAAAAGTAAGACATGAAACACACCTATCATATACACGGAATGACTTGCAACGGTTGCCGAAACCATGTAGAGGAAACGCTGACAAAAGTGGCAGGTGTTACTCTAGCTTCTGTCGATTTGGAAAAAGCCGAGGCGACCGTTGAAATGGAGGAACATATACCTTTAGAAAAATTCCAAGAGGCTTTAAAAAATGATGGAGGGCGCTATTCGATTCATAAGCTAGGAGAACATCTTCATTCGCAAGAAAAGAAAGTGGAAAAACCAAAAGCCAATGGAAATGGAACATTCTATTGTCCGATGCATTGCGAAGGTGATAAGACCTATGACCAACTGGGCGATTGTCCGGTCTGCGGAATGGATTTGGTCGAGGAACAAAACCTTGCAACCAATTCCCAGTCACAGTACACTTGCCCAATGCATCCCGAAATCGTGCGTGACCAACCGGGAAGCTGCCCCATCTGCGGAATGGATCTAGTTCCTATGGAACCCGATGTTTCCACTGAAGAAAAGACCTATAAAAAGCTCCTCAAAAAATTGTGGATTGCCACCGCTTTTACCTTACCGATTTTTTTGATAGCCATGAGCGAAATGATTCCGAACAATCCACTTTACGATTTGATGGAGCAGAAAAACTGGAACTGGATTCAATTCGCACTTTCCATTCCTGTGGTTTTCTATGCCACTTGGATTTTCTTTGAACGGGCCTATCGCTCCATCAAAACATGGAACTTGAATATGTTCACATTAATTGGTATCGGCGCAGGTGTTGCATGGCTTTTTAGCGTATTCGGAATGCTCTTGCCAGATTTCTTCCCGGCCCAATTTAAAACGGAAATGGGTAGTGTACATGTCTATTTTGAGGCCGCCACGGTCATCTTGACCCTTGTATTGTTGGGTCAAGTATTGGAAGCCCGTGCACATAGCAAAACAAATTCGGCAGTTAAGGAGCTGTTGAAACTGGCACCGAACAAAGCTATTCGCTTCAAGGACGGAAACGAGGAAGAAATCAGTATCGACAAAATCGAATTGGGCGATATACTTCGTGTAAAACCAGGAGACAAAGTTCCGGTAGATGGCTCTATTACGGAAGGAAATACTTCTCTGGATGAATCAATGATTACCGGCGAACCTATTCCCGTAAGTAAATCCGAAGGAGATGAAGTCAGTAGCGGAACCATTAATGGAAACCAATCCTTTTTGATGAAAGCGGAAAAGATCGGTTCCGACACCTTGCTCTCGCAGATAATCCAGATGGTCAACGATGCCAGTAGAAGTCGGGCGCCCATTCAAAACTTGGCGGATAAAGTTTCCGGTTATTTTGTTCCCGTAGTAGTACTGATTGCTCTCGTCACATTCGCGGTCTGGGCCATTTGGGGTCCGGAACCCTCCTATGTCTATGCGCTAGTCAACGCCATAGCGGTGTTGATAATCGCTTGTCCGTGTGCCTTAGGTCTAGCCACGCCAATGTCGGTTATGGTCGGCGTAGGCAAGGGAGCACAGAATGGTGTGCTTATTAAAAATGCGGAAGCCTTGGAAAAAATGGACAAGGTAGATACGCTTATCGTCGATAAGACAGGAACCCTTACTGAAGGCA
>JBATIN010000173.1:0-3598 GCA_049667765.1 Flavobacteriaceae bacterium | reverse complement strand
ATATATGGGTAGTCATTGCCCTACTTTTCGGGTTGACTATTTTTAAAGCCGTGGCCATGACCACCACATTTGCTGCCGGGGGAGCGGGCGGAATCTTTATTCCTACCATGGTCATGGGCAGTGCCTTAGGAAATGTGGTGGCCAAAGTCATCAACAACTCAGGATTGGGTTTTGCCGTCTCCGAGAGTAATTTTACCCTTATCGGCATGGCAGGACTCATTGCCGGGGTGTTACATGCCCCCCTAACCGCCATATTCTTAATTGCCGAAATAACCGGTGGTTATGAACTCTTCGTGCCTTTGATGATCACTGCGGCCATGTCATATCTCATCACCAAAAATGCCATTGACCATACTATTTATACGCGAGAACTTGCAGAAAAAGGGGCTCTATTGACCCATGATAAAGATGAGAATGTGTTAACCGTAATGCAGCTTGACGATGTTATTGAAAAAGATTTCAAAACCGTGAACCCAACTATGTTCTTAGGGGAAATGTTACATGAATCGGTGGCGAAATCGACCCGAAACTTATATCCGGTAATTAATGCAGACGGAGTACTGGTTGGAATCGTACTTTTAGATGATATTCGCGAATTTATGTTCGATACTGCCCTGTATCGTACTACGACCGTATCAACCTTTATGAACCAGCCCCCCGAAGTAATTTTCTACGGTGAGGATAGCATGCAAAAGGTCATGCAAAAATTTCAAAGCAGTGGAGCCTGGAACCTTCCGGTCATAAAAAATGGAAAATATTTTGGTTTTGTTTCCAAATCAAAACTATTGACGGCCTATCGTAGGGAATTAATGAATTTTACCAAATAGTGGGCGCTTAGCACATTGTACTTCGACCACCTTCAGCAAGACACACACAGTGATACTTTAACGGAATGCAGGACCTGGATACGAAAAAATCTATTTTTAACCTAAATCAAACTACGAAGTAATTTTTAATTATTTTTTTACTGGAAACTGCCCCTGCAAACTGTTTACCATTTACAATAACTGCCAACTGTTTATTATTTTTGTGCCTATGAAATATCTTATTCTTCTTATAGTTTTTGCCTCTTTTGGAGCTATTCTTTATGGTTTTCTATTTGTTGAGGAACAGCAAGAGGTTGCCGATAAGTTTATAGGCGCAGGTACGGTCGGACTTTTTTTAGTGGCCATGCCCCTTTTTCTTTATAAATACAGTCAAGGAAAAAAAATGAAAGACTATATGCTGACCGAAGAAAATATTCGAAAAATGAACAGTAAAGAAAGTGAAAAGTCTGAAAATCAATGAATTTCAGCATATTTACTATTCGATTTTATTTGAATATGCCAAAAAAAATATAAATTAGTAATACTAATTACTTTATTTTAATTGGCATGACTGGAACTGTAAAATTTTTTAATGAATCTAAAGGGTTTGGGTTCATCACGAACGACGACACCGGAAAGGACATTTTTGTACACGCAACAGCGTTAAAAGGCACTGTGCTTAAAGAAGGTGACAAAGTAGAATACGTAGAAGAAGAAGGACGAAAAGGAATCGTTGCTGCAAAAGTGCATGTAATCGGTTAAATAGTATCTTATTTTGAAAGATTTCAAAATCCTCGGGGTATCGCCGGGGATTTTTTTTGGCAAAAATCACGCCTAGTTCAAATTTCGTTTTTGAATAAAGAACTTTTTTAACAATTGGGAAGCCTCTTCTTCCAAAACCCCACCCACAATGTTCGTCTTTGGATGCAATTTAGTTCCTAAAACACCACATCCCCTTTGCGGGTCGCTTGTCGCATAAACAATTTTGCTGATTTGGCTCCAGTACAAGGCTCCTGCACACATCTGGCAGGGTTCAAGGGTGACGTAAAGGGTGCAATTTTTAAGATACTTTCCCCCTAGAAAATTGGCTGCGGCGGTAATGGCCTGCATTTCGGCATGGGCCGTAACATCGTTCAATAATTCGGTAAGGTTATGGGCACGGGCAATGATACGATCTTCTATTACAATTACCGCACCTATGGGCACCTCGCCTTTTTCGAACGCAGTTTCGGCCTCTTGCAAAGCCCTTTTCATATAATAAGTATCGTCGAAAGGTAATATCATAAATTCAAAAATACGCCTTTTGAATAGTTTTGCTACCGAATACATTTTGAATTTGGTGTACTTTTGCCTTTGTAAATGAAATTGCTAAAAAAAATACATTCTCCTACGGATCTTCGCCTTCTCAACAAAGAAGACCTACCCCAACTAGCCCAAGAACTGCGTGATTTTATCATCGATATCGTAGCAACCAAAGAAGGGCATTTAGGGGCAAGCTTAGGTGTGGTGGAACTTACCATTGCGCTCCATTATTTATTCGACACCCCAAAAGACAAATTGATCTGGGACGTAGGCCACCAAGCCTACGGCCATAAAATACTGACCGGAAGAAAAGCAATCTTCGATACCAACAGACAATTGGGTGGTATTAGTGGTTTCCCAAAAATGTCTGAAAGTGAATATGATGCTTTTGGAACAGGACACAGTTCTACTTCTATTTCCGCGATTTTGGGCATGGCCATTGCTTCAAAATTGAAAGGAGACCACAACAAACAACATATTGCGGTGATAGGAGATGCGTCGATTGCCAGTGGAATGGCCTTTGAAGGCCTTAACCATGCAGGTGTATCTGGTGCGAACGTATTGATTGTACTTAACGATAATGCCATCGGTATAGACCCCAGTGTAGGAGCCTTAAAAAAATACTTGACCAACGTAAAAAAGGGAACAGCCAAAGACGAGAACATCTTTGAATGTCTCAATTTCGACTATTCGGGCCCAATAGATGGCCACGATATTAATGCGCTACTAAACGAGTTGACTCGATTAAAATCAGTTCAAGGCCCAAAATTGTTGCATGTCATTACCACCAAGGGAAAAGGATTGCAGCAAGCCGAGGAAAACCAGGTTACCTATCATGCGCCCGGTAAGTTTAATAAGGCAACTGGTGAGCTAATAAAAAAATCGGCTTATAAGCTGCCGCCAAAATATCAGGATGTTTTTGGGCATACCTTAGTTGAACTGGCGAAATTGAACGATAAGATTGTGGGTATTACCCCTGCAATGCCTACCGGAAGCTCGTTGAAATTTATGATGGACGAACTACCCGATCGGGCTTTTGACGTAGGTATTGCCGAGCAACATGCAGTAACTATGGCCGCGGGAATGTCGGCCGAAGGTTTGGTTCCTTTTTGTACTATTTATTCCACTTTTTTACAAAGGGCTTACGACCAAGTAATTCATGATGTGGCGATCCAAAACCTTCCGGTTATCTTTTGCTTAGATCGGGCCGGTATTGTTGGGCAAGACGGGGCAACCCATCATGGCGTTTTTGATCTGGCCTATTTACGATGTATACCAAATCTTATTATTTTTGCACCAATGAACGAAATTGAACTGCGCAATATTATGTATACGGCCCAATTGGGACTTCAACATCCTATCGCAATACGATATCCACGTGGACGAGGGGTACTTGAGCATTGGGATATAAATTTCGAAAAAATAGAAATCGGCAGCAGTATAGCGCTTACAAAAGGCAGTAAAATCGCCATACTTTCCATAGGTCACAT
>JBATIN010000172.1:0-10030 GCA_049667765.1 Flavobacteriaceae bacterium | reverse complement strand
GATGTACGTACTACTCTGGCCCGAATACCCAACCGCTCCGCAATTCGGCGACAGACCTCAAAACCACGTTTTTGAAAATAATACAGTGAGCGATAAAATAAATTCATGTCTAAAATTAGTGATTTCCACCCAATAATAGATTCCCGACTGCACAATGTAAACATTTATTTTTCGTGCAATATTCGGTATACAACTGTAGCACAGCCTGACTGCTTTTTGCATTGCCCATAGCAACCTTTAGTTTACTGAAATTTTGAACAATCGAGTTCTTTTCTAGCTTTAGGGAGGAAATGATTTCTATTATTTCATCGCTCACGTCCTGACCCAAGTGTTTTGAATGACAGAATTTTAAAGGTAAGATTGTGTTAAGAATCAAAAGATCAATAAACTCTTTTGTTAACTTCTTTGAACTTTTTTTTGACGGCTTACCAAAAGTATAATGCGTATTCCAATATTCGCTGGCCGAAACATTAAAAATGGCATATAATTTTGATATATTGGAAGCTGCCATTAATTCGGCAAACAGGTTTTGCGAGCTATGGTACAAATTGGCTAGCTGTGACAGTCTAATAGTTGGGAAATTAGGGGGACGCAATTTAAAAAACTCAGGTTTTTGTACACTATCTGGGTTCAGATCAAATTTTTTTTCGAGAAAAAGAAACTCATTTTTCAAGAGCAAATAATACTCATCAACAATACCCTCTTCATTGAGCAAATGTGCCATTCCGTAAAAAACGCTCTCTAATTGGATTAGTTCGGGCGTTAGTTTTCGTACGGTTGAAAAATCCAAGGTATTGGCCATACTTTGAAACGCCTCACCATTTACTTTTGATCCAAAATTTTTCAGCAATAACGAAAAAAGCACGCTCTCCCAATTATTATGACTTCCCTGAAGCTGCGTTTCAATTTGAGCCGATTTTCGTTCCAAGCGTTCAAAATAAAGACGCTCAAGCCAATTTTGCATGACAAAGGGGTCTATTTCTCCAATGTTTTTTTCACAATTAATAAAGGTTACAGTCGACTTATCGAATAATTCCTGATAGGATCTCAAAATAGCAGGAGCGATATAATTCTTCAATTCTAAGGTCGGAATCTCTGAATTATCACTTCGAAATACCTTGGCGTCATCTTCCCATACCACATGCAGTATAACATTATTATAATTGTTGTCACGTTCATGATTATGGGCGTACCAATCAGATGATTTTAAATGGATTTCTACATTGCCGGCCCAAAGCTGACCGTCGATTCTGATCTTTGCATTGAAAAAATCGGGACCCGACAAATGGTTGTGGGTACCAGTATCTTCAATTCGTACCACTTCTTTTTTTGAAGTGACCAACGCTTTCAATTGAAGTTTTTTATACTTCCAGATAAAGTGGAGAAGGTCTTCTTTCACAATGGCAAACGTTTACTCTGTTATATTCGTTTTTATGGACGACTAGGTCAAAACAATCAACAAATACGATACTACAATAATGGACAACAGTATTGTTAAAAATGTAAACTATTATTCAGCCATTTCAACTGCCAACTGTTACTGCAGACAGCCTACTGCACCATCTCCCCATCCCAATTCATAAAACCTCCCGATAAGTTGTAGGTCTTTTCAAAACCAAGACTATTCATTATGGCACAAGCCTGACCACTTCTATTACCGCTTCTGCAATACACGTAATAGCTTTTGCTTTTATCCAGTTTTTCGACCGCTGCCAAAAAATCTTGTCCTAAATAAATATCGATGTTGGTCGAATTGGGTATATAACCCTCTTCCACTTCTTCCGGGGTGCGTACATCTAAAATAAAGGCGTTGTCATCGCCCTCTAATTGTGCCGCCCATTCTTCTTGTGATAAATCTGCCATGTTTTAATGTTATCGTTCCCGCCCTTTTACCACTTGTTCCGTAAATATTCATGAACAAGCCTAAACTTTGGCAAGAATCTTGTTATATCAAATTCAAAAATACAGCTTTTGTCATAAAACCAACATCCAAATTTTTAACAAAAATTTATCTTAGAAGCGATTTTGATTCAAGTAATAAACAATACATTTGTATATACAATTAATAGATATAATGAATGTCGAAAAGATTATAAGAACAGAAAAAGAACTTCCTCTTACATCAAAAACGATAATTCATTTTATGCTGGTGAACAACAAAATAAATGAAAGCATATTAAGCGCCCTAAAACCCTATGATGTTTCATTACAGCAATTTAATGTGCTACGAATTTTAAGAGGGCAAAATGGAAAGCCTGCTAACCTATCTACTCTGAACCAACGAATGGTCACCAAAATGAGCAATACTACAAGGTTGGTAGATAAACTTATTTTAAAGGGATATGTTAGCCGTATTACCTGTCAATCGAACAGAAGAAAGGTAGAAATCAGTATTACCGAGTTGGGACAAACCATGTTAAAAAAAATGGATGTTGTAATGACAAAAACTGAAAAAACAATTTTACGCAACCTAACAACAGTTGAATTGGAACAACTGAACCTATTGTTCAACAAATTTTAATCAAAAGCTAATTACTAACAGATTTCCGATATTAGCGGAACTAACTATTAAATCAATTAATTATGAAAAAAGGAATATTAAGTTTGGCCTTGGCCATGGTCTTCTCGGCAACCGCAGTTGCGACCGAGCCCTTAAATGACGAAAAGAAGGAAGTTAACGTAGAAAAAAGCAAAGTCACCTGGAAAGCATACAAAGTTGGTGGGGGCCATGTAGGAACCGTGAACCTAAAACAAGGTATATTACACTTTGATAAGGAGAAATTGACCGGAGGTGAATTTGTAGTCGATATGACGACCCTAACCCCTACCGATGTTGAAGGTGAGTCTAAAGGTAAATTGGAAGGGCACCTAAAGTCAGATGACTTCTTCGGGGTAGAAACGCATCCTACCTCTAAATTGGTTTTTACCAAAGCTGAAGCCTTTAACAAAAATTCTTATACCGTAACCGGCGATCTTACCATTAAAGGTATTACCAAGCCCATTACCTTTGTGGTTTCCGTATTCGGCGACAAGGTTTCGGCAACCTTAAAAGTAGACCGCTCAAAATATGACGTACGCTACGGTTCAGATAGTTTCTTTGACAACTTAGGCGACAAAACGATCTATGACGAATTTGATCTGGTAGTAGACCTAGCATTATAAATAAACTTGACCTCACAAGTTTGCCCCGCTTTCTAAACTTCAGAAAGCGGGGTTTTATTTTTATAAAATCCGTTTGTGGTTATAAAAATCATTTCTATATTTGACACAATGTATAACAATAGAACAAATACTTGGTGGTGGAACAACTTACGAACAACGTCGTGAGCTAAGCATCATTGTAGTAAAACTATATAAAAGGCTTGTCTATCACGACAAGCCTTTTGCATTACCAAACATTTCAAACGCATGAAATATTCATTAAAATCACATTACAAAAAAATACTTGCCGATACTATAACTCCGGTAAGTGTCTATTTGAAAATTAGAGATCGTTATCCAAACAGTATTCTGTTGGAAAGTAGCGACTACCATGCCAACGACAACAGCTTTTCTTATATATGCTGTAACCCGATCGCATCGATAAAAGTTGAAAACGAGGTAATCACCAAAGCCTATCCCGATGGTCAAAAAACCGAGACTACCATCGATAATAGCACCGATGTGGTTAAGATCATTGATGATTTCAGCAAAAGCTTTGAAACAGAAAACAACGGATTCAAATTTATAAACAACGGATTGTTCGGCTATATGGCCTATGACGCCGTTCGCTATTTTGAAGACCTCGCCGTCACCAAAAAAGGCGATTCAGTTATCATACCCGATATTTACTACGCAGTATACCAGAACATTATCGCAATAAACCATTTTAAGAACGAGGCCTATATCTTTGCACATTGTTATGAAAGCGGTGAAAACATAGCTGAGATAGAGCAACTTCTTAATGTTCGTAATTTTGCTTCCTACAAATTTTCACTCTCCGGTGAGGCCACCTCTAATCTAAAGGACGATGAGTTTAAAGACCATGTACGTTTGGCCCAAAAACATTGTCAACGCGGTGATGTTTTTCAATTGGTACTCTCTAGAAGGTTCTCTCAAGGCTTTAAAGGTGATGAATTCAATGTATACCGCGCGTTACGTTCGGTAAACCCCTCCCCTTACCTCTTCTATTTCGATTATGGCAATTTTAAAATATTCGGAAGTTCGCCAGAAGCCCAATTGATCGTAAAAGACGGAAAAGCAGAAATCCACCCCATCGCAGGAACTTTTAAACGAACCGGAAACGATGAAAAAGACGCCATTTTAGCTAAAGAACTTACCGAAGACGATAAAGAAAATGCCGAACACGTAATGTTGGTGGATCTTGCCAGAAACGATTTGAGTCGTAATGGCAATATGGTAGAGGTCACCAATTATCGAGAAGTTCAGTTCTTTTCACACGTGATCCATCTGGTCTCCAAGGTAACCGGGCAAAAGAAAAAAGACATTCCCACTATGAAAGTGGTGGCCGACACCTTCCCTGCCGGCACCTTGAGCGGAGCGCCAAAACATAGGGCCATGCAGTTGATCGAACAATATGAAAAAACAAGCCGAGGATACTATGGAGGGGCGATCGGGTTTATGGACTTTGAAGGAAATTTTAACCATGCCATCATGATACGCACCTTTTTAAGCAAAAACCATCAATTGCATTATCAGGCCGGTGCTGGATTAGTGGCGGCTTCGGATCCTGAAAACGAACTGCAAGAGACCTATAATAAACTAGGTGCATTGACCAAGGCCTTGGAAATCGCAAAAACGATATGATGATGAAGAAGATACTGGTAATCGACAACTATGATAGCTTCACCTATAACCTGGTGCATTATTTAGAAGATCTAGATTGTGAAGTCGTGGTAAAGCGCAATGACAGGTTAACGCTAGAAGAAGTAGATGCTTTTGATACTATTGTACTCTCCCCTGGGCCCGGCGTACCCGATGAAGCCGGACTGTTAAAACAAATCATTGCCACATATGGGCCTACCAAAAAGATATTAGGGGTTTGCCTTGGCCAACAGGCGATTGGGGAAGTATATGGTGGTTCTTTGGTGAACTTAAAGGAAGTATACCACGGGATCGCCACCAATATTAAAGTTATAAAGGAGGATGTTTTGTTTAAAGGATTACCCAAAGAGATTGCCGTAGGTCGTTACCATTCGTGGGTGGTGCATCCAAACCTTCCTGAAGTATTGGAAGCCACTTCGGTTGACGAAAACGGACAAATTATGTCGTTGAGGCACAAAACCTACGACATTAGTGCGGTGCAATTCCATCCCGAATCAGTGCTGACTCCGTATGGAAAAAAAATGTTGGAAAACTGGTTAAATAATTAATTTTAAAACTATTTCCGCGAACGCGGTACAATTCAAAGAATTACATACGATTTACTCGCCTTCGCGAGAAAGACTAAGCGATAAAACGATGAGAGAAACCCTGAACAGATTAATCAATCACGATGCACTATCTAAAGATGATGCAAAGCAAATTTTGGTCAATATGGCCAAAGGAGATTACAACACCAGTCAAATCGCGGCCTTCTTAACGGTTTATATGATGCGTAGCATTACCATTGAAGAATTGGAAGGTTTTAGAGATGCCCTTTTGGAGCTCTGCGTGTCCATTGACCTGTCGGCCTACGACCCTATCGACCTTTGCGGTACTGGTGGCGATGGTAAGGACACCTTTAATATTTCAACTTTGGCCTCTTTCGTTACTGCCGGTGCTGGGGTAAAGGTTACCAAACATGGTAATTACGGGGTATCCTCTACCTGTGGAAGCAGTAATGTCATGGAATTTTTGGGTGTAAAGTTCAGTAACGAACCCGACTTTTTAGAAAAATCGATTGCCGAAGCCGGTATTTGTGTTTTGCACGCACCCTTGTTTCATCCCGCGATGAAAAATGTGGGGCCAATACGTAAAGAGCTTGGGGTAAAAACTTTTTTTAACATGCTAGGGCCCATGGTGAACCCCGCTTTTCCGAAGAATCAAATGGTGGGAGTGTTCAATCTTGAATTAGCACGCATGTACGGCTACCTTTATCAGAATACCGATAAGAAATTTACCATTTTGCACGCCTTGGACGGCTATGATGAAATTTCGCTTACCGGAAATACCAAGACCATTTCAAATAGTTCAGAAGGCATATTGACCCCTGAAGATTTTGGGGTCAAGGCGATAAACCAATCTGAAATTGCAGGTGGAAACGACATAAGCGAATCGGCCCAAATATTTATAGATGTATTGCAAGGCCACGGCACTGAGGCCCAAAATAATGTGGTTTGTGCCAATGCCGGTATCGCCATAAGTACGGTAAAAAACACAAGCCCTAAGGAAGGGTTTGAGCTGGCAAAACAATCGCTTCTAGGTGGAAATGGTTTGAAAGCGCTAAAGAAATTGCAAGAACTAAGCAGAAATTAAAAAAACGATTCACCGAATACCGTTGAAGGTTTTCACCTGATTTCCCTCTTTGTTAAGAAGAATAAAATACAATGGACATACTTTCAAAAATAGTAAAAGACAAGCGTAAGGAAATCGAGCTGAAAAAATCGCTCATTCCCTTATCGCAACTTGAAGGTTCGGTACTCTTTGAACGTAAAACCTTTTCATTGGCCAATAGCCTTCGCCAAAGCGAAACAGGCATCATCGCCGAATTCAAAAGACGTTCTCCTTCTAAATCGATCATCAACCAGAACGCCAATGTGGGCCTGGTAGCGAAAGGCTACCAAAAAGCAGGGGTTTGTGGTATGAGCGTATTGACCGATATCAAATATTTTGGGGGTTCGTTGGAAGACCTGCTGCTGGCACGGGCATCAGTTTCGATTCCCTTATTGCGTAAAGAATTTATTATTGACGAATATCAAATTGTTGAGGCAAAGGCTCACGGTGCTGATGTCATACTTTTGATAGCGGCCATTTTGACCCGAGAAGAAATCAAGCACTTCTCGGAAATGGCAAAACGACTGCAATTAGACGTTTTGTTAGAAGTACACAATGAAACCGAACTACAAAAAAGCATCATGCCAAGTTTGGATATGCTGGGGGTTAATAACCGAAATTTAAAGACTTTCGAGGTTAACCTAGAGACCAGCAAGACGCTATCCAAATTGATTCCCGATGAATTTGTAAAAGTATCTGAAAGCGGCATTGGCACTGTTGAAGCCATAAAGGATTTAAAAAATTACGGGTACAAAGGATTTTTAATAGGAGAGAATTTCATGAAAACCGACAACCCGGGCGAGAGCGCAATACGTTTCATCAAAAGTCTTACCCCATGAAATTGAAAGTGTGCGGAATGAAATTGAATACCGAAGAAGTGGGGTCGTTGCAACCCGACTATCTGGGTTTTATATTTTGGCAGCCCTCAAAACGGTTTTTTAATACTAAAATGCCTAAACTACCCGATACTATTAAAAAAGTAGGTGTTTTTGTAGACGCTTCGGTAGAAGAAGTTTTAGATAAAATAAAAAAGTATGATCTGTGGGGCGTTCAATTGCACGGTAATGAAACTCCGAAATATTGCAGACAGTTAGTGGAAAAATGTCATGCTGAGCTTGTCGAAGCACAATCAGTGACTGGTAGAATTATAAAAATCATAAAAGTATTTTCAATAAAAGACAACTTTGATTTTTCAATCTTAGAAGCCTTCGAAGAAGCCTGTGATTTTTTTCTGTTCGATACCAAAGGAAAACTTCCTGGAGGTAATGGATATGTTTTTGACTGGAAAGTTTTGGAAGACTACCCATCTACCAAACCCTTTTTTCTAAGCGGTGGAATAGGCCTTGATCAAATGGAATCGATTAGAGATTTTTTGCAAAGACCAGAAGCGCAATTTTGCCATGCTATCGATGTAAATAGTAGATTTGAAATAGCTCCTGGTTTGAAAGATGTAGGCCATTTGACGAAGTTTAAAAATAATCTTGAACAAGTGTAGAATAGATTTTTGCAACCTGCTTGAAAAAAGGCAAATTCACGAAAACGATAATATTAAAACAACATGACCTATCACGCGAACGAAAAAGGTTATTACGGAGAATTTGGCGGTGCATTTATACCAGAAATGCTTTACCCCAATACCGAAGAACTACGTCGAAACTATCTAAAAATCATGGCCGAGCCTTCTTTTAAAAAGGAGTTCGACCAATTATTAAAAGATTATGTGGGCCGCCCTACGCCACTTTATTTTGCCGAACGGCTTTCTAAAAAATACGGCACAAAAATATATCTTAAGCGAGAAGACCTTTGCCATACCGGCGCCCATAAAGTGAACAATACTATTGGGCAGATCTTAATGGCCAAAAAACTGGGCAAGAACCGTATTATTGCCGAAACCGGCGCAGGGCAACATGGGGTTGCAACTGCCACAGTATGTGCCTTAATGGGCATAGATTGTGTGGTTTACATGGGTGAAATCGATATTGCCCGTCAAGCCCCTAACGTGGCCCGAATGAAAATGTTGGGCGCCGAGGTACGCCCGGCACTTTCGGGCAGCAGAACACTTAAAGATGCCACCAATGAGGCCATTCGCGATTGGATCAACAATCCGGTAGACACGCACTACATTATAGGATCGGTCGTAGGGCCGCACCCCTACCCTGATATGGTCGCCCGTTTTCAGTCGGTTATTTCAGAAGAGATCAAATGGCAATTAAAAGAAAAGGAAGGGCGTGAAAATCCTGATTATGTGGTGGCCTGTGTCGGTGGTGGCAGCAATGCGGCAGGTGCTTTTTATCATTATCTAGATACTGCCGAAGTAGGACTTATTGCGGTCGAAGCAGCTGGAAAAGGTATTGATTCGGGTGAAAGTGCGGCAACCTCTGCTTTAGGAAAAGTAGGCATCATTCACGGTAGTAAGACGCTTTTGATGCAGAGCCAAGATGGCCAGATTACCGAACCTTATTCCATTTCAGCAGGTTTGGATTATCCTGGAGTCGGTCCTATGCACGCACATTTGTTCAAATCAGGTCGTGGAGAGTTTATTTCGATAACCGACGATGAGGCCATGAACGCCGGTTTGATGATTTCGCAATTGGAAGGAATCATCCCTGCGATAGAATCCTCCCACGCCTTTGCGATTTTGGAACATCGTAAATTCAAGAAAGATGACATCATAGTCATCAACCTTTCGGGCCGTGGTGATAAAGATTTACAGACCTACATAAATTATTTTAAATTATGACGAACCGCATTCATTCCAAATTAAAAGAAAATAAAAAACTGTTATCTATTTACTTTACAGCAGGCTATCCAGCATTGAACGATACGGTAAGGATTATTCAGGACTTGGAAAAAAACGGAGTCGATATGATCGAAATCGGTTTGCCGTTCAGTGATCCTTTGGCCGATGGGCCTACCATTCAAAAAAGTTCCACCGCGGCCCTAAAAAATGGTATGACCACCCAGCTTCTTTTTGATCAATTGAAAGACATTCGTAAATCGGTTTCCATTCCTTTGATCATCATGGGTTATTTCAATCCTATGTTACAATATGGGGTAGAAGCATTTTGCAAGAAATGCCAAGAAATCGGTATCGATGGCTTGATTATTCCTGACCTTCCCGTAGATGTATACCATGAAGACTATGAATCGATTTTCAAGAAATACGGACTTACCAATGTGTTTTTAATCACCCCTCAGACGTCCGAAGAACGCATCCGATTTATAGACCGTGTCTCGAACGGATTTATTTACATGGTCAGTTCGGCAAGTGTTACGGGGAGCAAATCAGGTTTTGGAGAGGAGCAAGAAGCATATTTTAAACGAATTGCTGCAATGCGTTTGGTCAATCCGCAGATTATTGGGTTCGGCATCAGCAATGCAACAACTTTTAAGCAAGCAACACAACATGCCCAAGGCGCCATTATAGGTTCTGCCTTTATTAAGCACTTGACCGATAACGGCGTTGATACCATACGTGAATTCGTTAAAAACATTAGGCAATGAAAGATCTAATCAACAATTGGAAAATTATCATCTTGCTCTGTCTCACCTTGGG
>JBATIN010000171.1:0-3170 GCA_049667765.1 Flavobacteriaceae bacterium | reverse complement strand
ATGTTGGACCGACAGGTACCTTTTAGCAAGTATTTTTGACTACAACTATATCCCTAACTATTAATGCGCTTTCATACACCTTTTACCTTAAAACAGATTGCCACTATTCTCGGTAGCGAATTTGTGGGTTCCGGTGATTTTCCTGTGCTTGGCATGAACGAAATTCATGTAGTTCAAGAAGGTGAAATCGTTTTTGTAGACCATCCGAAGTACTATGACAAAGCCTTAAAATCGAAGGCCACCGTAGTTTTGATCAATAAGTTGGTAGATTGTCCGGCAGGCAAGGCATTGATATTATCGGATGACCCGTTTCGAGATTTTAATAAATTGACACTTTTTTTTAAGCCTTTCCAGAAATCGGAGAGTTCAATATCAAGTTCGGCCAAAATAGGTAAAGACACTGTTATTCAGCCAAATACGTTTATCGGAAATCACGTTGTAATTGGAGAAAATTGTCTGATACACTCAAATGTCTCTATTTATGACCACTGTGTTATCGGCAACAATGTTATCATACATGCGGGCACTGTTTTGGGTTCCGATGCCTTTTATTACAAAAAGCGTGAAGAAGGATTTGATAAATTGAGTTCGGGAGGCAGGGTCGTGTTGCAAGATGATGTGGAAATTGGGGCATTATGCACGATTGATAAAGGCGTAACAGGCGATACCACAATAAAAAAAGGTACAAAACTAGATAATCAAGTACATGTTGGTCATGATACCGTAATTGGCGAAAAGTGTTTGATTGCATCACAAACAGGCATTGCGGGCTGTGTGATTATTGAAGATGAGGTAACCTTATGGGGCCAAGTAGGTACAAATAGTGGCATTACCATTGGTAAAAAGGCGGTGATCATGGGGCAAACGGGAGTAACAAAATCGGTTCTAGGAGGTAAGAGCTATTTTGGAACACCTATCGAAGAATCGCGAGAAAAGCTAAAACAACTGGCCAATGTTAAAAAAATCCCAGAAATATTAAAGAAGTTGAAGGAATAAGGAAGGGAATACTTTGAAATCCACGTTAAAGCCATATTTTTGTCACTTGATGGTTAAAGCACGATTAAAAAATAACCGATTTACTAATAACTATTAACGAATAACACCAAGAATGAGCGTTCTAGTCAATAAAGATTCTAAAATTATAGTACAAGGGTTTACAGGTAGCGAAGGTACTTTTCATGCCGAGCAGATGATCGAATATGGTACAAACGTCGTAGGAGGTGTTACTCCGGGCAAAGGGGGCCAAGAGCATTTAGGTAGACCTGTTTTCAATACGGTTCAAGAAGCGGTAGAGCAAGTAGGTGCCGATACCACCATAATTTTTGTACCTCCCGCTTTTGCTGCAGATGCCATAATGGAAGCGGCCGCAGCGGGGATCAAAGTAATTATTACCATTACCGAAGGTATTCCTGTCGCCGATATGGTCAAAGCTTCCAATTATTTAAAGAATAGGGATTGTCGATTGATCGGGCCTAATTGTCCAGGGGTAATCACTCCGGGTGAGGCCAAGGTAGGGATTATGCCCGGTTTTGTATTCAAAAAAGGAAATGTCGGAATAGTCTCAAAATCAGGTACCTTAACCTATGAGGCTGCCGATCAAGTGGTGCGCCAAGGCTTGGGCATCACTACGGCCATTGGTATAGGTGGCGATCCGATTATTGGTACTACAACAAAAGAAGCCGTTGAATTATTGATCAACGATCCTGAAACAAAATGTGTGGTGATGATCGGCGAGATCGGCGGACAATTAGAAGCCGACGCTGCCAAGTGGTACAAAGCAAGCGGAAGTAAAAAACCCATAGTGGGATTTATTGCAGGCGAAACCGCTCCGGCCGGAAGAACCATGGGGCACGCTGGTGCGATTGTTGGTGGAAGCGATGATACGGCCCAGGCCAAAAAGAAAATCATGCGAGAGCATGGCATTCATGTAGTTGATTCTCCTGCTGAAATAGGATTAAAAGTAAAAGAAGTGATGGGTTAGCCATCTGCTAATCCAATAATAAATCCCGTGTCAAGCGGGATTTTTTTTAGCCAGTAACTGAAACAAAACTTATATTTGAGGTAAAACCTAGTAAAGTAGTAAGGCATGAAACTTTTACAAGATAAAAATGTAATTATCACCGGCGCTAGCAGGGGAATTGGAATGGGAATAGCACAAGTATTCGCTGAACATGGCGCGAATGTTGCCTTTACCTATAGTTCAAGTGAGGCCCCGGCATTGGCATTAGAAAAAGAATTGACCGCAAAAGGGGTGAAGGCCAAGGCTTATAAAAGCAATGCCGCAAGCTTCTCGGATGCAGAACAATTGGTAGAACAGGTGTTGGTAGATTTTGGCGGTATTGATGTTTTGATCAACAATGCGGGCATAACCAAAGACAACCTATTAATGCGCATGGCCGAAGAAGATTTCGATACGGTAATTGAAATCAACCTAAAATCTGTCTTTAATATGACCAAGGCGGTGCAGCGTACCATGCTAAAACAACGAAAGGGATCGATTATTAATATGAGTAGTGTGGTCGGGGTAAAAGGGAATGCCGGCCAAACGAATTATGCTGCATCGAAAGCGGGAATGATAGGATTCACAAAATCGGTCGCCCTAGAATTGGGTTCAAGAAATATTCGTTGCAATGCCATAGCCCCAGGATTCATTGAGACTGAAATGACTGGTAAGTTGGATGAAAAAACCGTACAGGGTTGGCGTGATGGCATTCCTTTAAAAAGGGGCGGTACCCCTGAAGATATTGCGAATGCCTGTCTATTCTTTGCATCAGATTTATCAGATTACGTAACCGGGCAAGTATTGAACGTTGATGGGGGAATGCTTACGTAAAAAGTAGGGTCGAACTTATTTTAGTTAGAATACTTTTGGCAAGGTAATGTGCCAGATTCACTCATTCGACCAGAACGACAAATAAAAGCATATGCAGACCCAAACACTCCTCTTGATCATAGCCGCAGCTATCGCGAGCTTGGGGATAGTGGTCTTTCAATACTATTATAAATCCAAAAAGAGGGGAAGCACTACGATTGTGCTTTCAATTTTGCGTTTTATAGGGCTGCTTTCGATTCTTCTACTACTGATCAATCCAAAGTTTTTAAAACAAGATTTTGTACTTGAAAAAACAGACCTGCTGGTACTGTTAGATAATTCCTCATCTGTTGCAGGC
>JBATIN010000170.1:0-3478 GCA_049667765.1 Flavobacteriaceae bacterium | reverse complement strand
ACAATAGGGTCGTTTTCCGAGCGTAATGGCCATTTGTAAGGGTTTTGCATGAAGAGGATTTTTTCAATTTTTTTATCGATAATCACGTTTACCGTGTTCATTAGCGCCTGTTCGGAAGAACAGAATTTCGATCAATTCGATGATTTAAGCGTTACCCCTACTTATGAGGCGAGTATTCTATACTTAGAAGCGCCCGAGCGTTTTATCAATGCCGTGACCGGGGTGAACGTAATCACACAGAACTATAATTTTGACGCTTTTTCTACCGAAGTTTTTGCCAAAAGGGTAATTGATGGGGTAATTTATTATGAAGTAGAAAATACAACCAGCAAAGACCTCGAAATTACCATAGAATTTACTGATGACGCCGATACCGTTTTGGATACCGAGGTTTTTACACTTCAGCCAGCTCCTACGGCGGTTTTGCAACGGGAAATCGTTTATGGCGCTAATGGTAAAAACATAGATATTATTACGAATACTTCGAACTTTAGGGTAAGTGCTCGAAACAATGGCGATAATTCAAGTACTTCAGGCATAGCCGATGCCAAGGTTACCTTAAAATCTTCCGCAAAATTTAGGCTAAGACTCAAATGAGAAAGCAACAATTTATATTTTTGGCCTTACTTTGGGTGTGTACTTTTGTTCAAGGACAAAACAAGCAATTGCTCTATGACTTTACCGAAATTCCACAATCTTTACTGTTGAATCCAGGTGCCCAGACCAATTTTAAGTGGTATAGCGGTGTTCCGGCCCTTTCGGGCATTTCATTTCAAGCGGGATCTAGTGGGGTTTCGGTCAACGATATTTTTGCCAATGACGGTCTTGACATCAACGATAAGTTCAGAGACCGTATTATTCATGGTATGAATTCAAGAGATGAAATTAGCGGCACCTATCAGATTGAACTGCTAAATGCGGGATTCATTGGAAGAGATCCCAATACTTTTTATTCCTTCGGAATATATAACGAAGGTGATGGCATCGGGTATTGGATGCAAGATTATGCAATACTGGGCTTTGAAGGTAATGCGAACAGCCTTAATCGAAAATTTGACCTTGGCGATCTAAAGACTAGGGGAGAATTATTAAACGTCTTTCATTTCGGTATCAATAAAAAGGTTGGCAACACGATAACAGCCGGGGTGCGAGGTAAAATTTATTCAAGTATAGTCGAATTTAATTCCACCCACAACCAAGGGTATTTTGTGACAAGAGAGGGCGAGAACAATCTTTTGGCCAGTACCTTGGTGGCCGATATGAAAATGCGTACTTCTGGGTTAAACGCTGTATATGACGCCGAAAAGGAGGGTACGCTGGGCAGCACCATATTTAAAAGGGGTTTTTTCGGAGGCGATCTAGGGCTTGGGGTCGACCTGGGGTTGTCCTATAATTTAAATGAACAGACCGTGATTACGGCCAGCCTGTTAGATCTAGGTTTTATCTATCACGCCAACGACATTAGAACCTATAGTTTAAAGGGTAGTGCCACGATCGAAGGCGTACAGATACTACCGGAAGACCTTATTGATGTCGATAATGATTATTGGCAAGAACTGGTCGATGAGGTGGAGGCCATCATACCATTTGAAATCGATCAGAAAAGCTATGTTACATTTAGACCTACTAAACTATATGCTTCGTTACGCTATAATTTTGGGGAAACTGGTCAGTCACAGGCCAATTGTGACTGTGGTGTTACCCCGGCAAGTAGAAACAGCGCACGTGCAACCTTCGTTAATGGGCTAGGGGGGCAGCTTTATGTAATCAACCGGCCACGAGGACCTCAAGCGGCGTTAAGTGCCTTCTACCAAAGAAGATTTGGTAATATTTTGGCCCTAAAGACGACCTATACCGTCGACAAGTTTTCATTCACTAACGTAGGTTTTGGCCTTAGTATTCAAGCGGGCCCGGTAAATGTATATGCCATGGCAGACAACCTATTGGCGTATCGTAACATTGCCGCTAGCCGGTACGCTTCTTTTCAATTGGGAATAAATATCATATCTTGGGGAAAAAATTAACCGCTCCAATACTCCAATGGTTGCCCTACCAAATCAAATCAAAAAAAAGGCACGCTTTTTGGATGAAGGCAAATGAATGATATGACATTTCTAAATATGAAACATTTATTTTTTACCATAGTACTTTTCGGTAGTTATTTGACTTCTGCCCAAACCTCGTTAAATGATTACAAGTACGTCATAGTACCTACAAAGTTCGAAGTCTTTAAGACGGCCAACCAATATCAGACCAGTACGCTCTTAAAACATCTTTTGACCCAAAAGGGGTTTAATGCGGTTTATGATAATGCCTTGCCTGAAGACCTTAAAATTAATAGATGTCTTGCATTACATGCTGAATTAGTAGATGATTCGTCAATGTTCACCACAAAAACATCTGTTAGTTTTATCGATTGTAACGGTGTGGAAATCTTTGTGACAGAACAAGGTTCAAGTAAAGTAAAAGACTATAAAACTGCCTATAAGGAGACCATAACGATGGCCGCCGAGTCCTTGCCATTTATTACGTATACGGAAAAAGCCATTAAGGAAGAGCCGATAACGGTCAGTTTCAAAAATGATGTAAAAACATTGGATGACACCAAAAAAGGCCCAAAGAACAAAGTTGATAAAATGGTAGTTTCTCAAGAGGCCACCACCGAACGACAATCGTACAAAAGTAACGTACCCGTAGCCTCCAATATTAAAAAGCCCGTAATAGAAGAAACAATTGCAGATGAAGCTAGTTCAAAAGAACAAGCCGAAAGTAAAACATTGGTAAGTTCCGACATGAAAAAATCACAGACCGGCAATGAAGTCTCAATTGTTGTCAAATCATCTCAGGGGGTATTGTATGCCCAAGCGATACCAAATGGCTACCAGTTAGTGGATAGTACACCTAAAATTAAAATGAGGATTTTTTCCACTTCGTTACCCGATCATTTTTTGGTAGAATCGGATGATAGGAACGGAATCGTTTATTCAAAGAACGGGAAGTGGATTTTTGAATATTATGAAGATGGACAACTTAATGTAGAAGAATTGGACATTAAATTTTAAGCTGGCCGTTCGTTCGGTCTTATATATGGTACCTTCCGAGAAGGTGAACCTAATTTTACAAGCTACTTATTACTTTTGATATTTGTCTTTCCAACGGTTTTTTAGAAATTCGTGAATAGCGTTTTCACGCTGGTTTTTACCTGGTGCGTAGAAGGTTGTGCCACTAAGTTCTTCCGGTAAAAACTCTTCGTCAACAAAATTGTTCTCAAAGTCATGCGCATATTTATACTCCTTACCATAACCAAGATCTTTCATCAATTTTGTGGGTGCATTTCGTAACGGAAGCGGTACCGATAGATCGCCGGTCTGCTTTACAGCTTGTTGCGCTTTGCCAATAGCCATGTAGCTGGCGTTGCTTTTGGGCGAAGTGGAAAGATAAATAGCACATTGGCTAAGTACAATTCGCGCTTCAGGAT
>JBATIN010000169.1:0-11546 GCA_049667765.1 Flavobacteriaceae bacterium | reverse complement strand
AGTAAGAAGTGTGGAGGGTTTTGTAAAAATAGGACTACTTCTGTAATAATCAAAGAAGGAAATACTTTTGAAATGCAGTACTATAAAATGGCAAACAATAGAAGATAGTCAAGAACAAAAACCGGTTTTAAACCTTTTGCGTATTGTTGAAAACCAAGGCCGCGGCCCCGAGACTGCCGGCCGCATTGCCCAGTTGGGCGGCTACGATTTCGGTATGGCCGCCACAATCGGGCATCATATAACCCACCGCCGATTTTTGGATCAGGTCAATATAAAACTGGCCCGCCGCCGAAATACCGCCCCCGATGACCACTTTTTGAGGCGCAAAAACGTTGATGAACGAGGCAATGCCGTGCCCTAAATACGCGGTATGTTCGTGCAGGGCCTGGGTCGCAGGTGCCTCGCCCGCCTTGAATTTTGCAACGATGTGCCGCCCGTCAATAGCAGCCAGGGCCATGCCCGAAAGTTCGGCGTAGCGTTTGATCAAGGCATTGGTGGAGGCATAGTGTTCCAAACAGCCTCTGCCGCCACAATTGCAGGCCTCGCCTTGGTGTTCTACTACAATATGGCCAAGCTCGGTGCCTCGGTTCTTATAGCCACCGTACAGGGCCCCATTGGCGATGATGGCGCCGCCGATACCGGTGCCGATGGTGAGGCAGATGACATCGGTACAGCCTTTTGCCGCCCCGTAATGCAGTTCGGCATAGCCCATGACATTGGCATCGTTTTCCACCAGTACCGGCAGATCGAAAATTTTGGCATAATGGCCGGCCACGTCAATATCGATCCAGCCATCAAGATTGTCAGCACCACCTAGTACGATGCCTTCATCAACGATGCCGGGCGTGCCGATGCCGATACCAGCTACCGTTAGGCCCTTCGTTTTGGCCTGGGCCAAAATGGTTTCGATGATCTTTTCAATGGTACGTAAAATATCCGCTTTTTTGGCTTGGGTGCCAATGGGCAACGAGTCGTTAAAAAGAAGTTCCCCCGCTTCGGAGACCAGGGCGGCTTTTACAAAAGTGCCCCCGAGGTCGACGCCGACGGCATATCTGGTAGAATTGCTCATAGGTTCAGGTTTATAACAGTACCCGAGGCCGAAGATTCATAGGCCGCATCAACGATCTGCAATACGATCTGGCCTTCATCGAGCCCGGGTACGGGTTGGGTCCTTGTTTTAATACAGGCTACAAAATAGGCCATTTGCCGGGTATAAATAAGCTGGTCGCAATGCTCTTCGCGTTGCGGCAGCTCAGGGGTAATCATTTCTGAACCCTCGCCTTTTTTTAGTTTTAAAAAGGTAGGAAAAAGACTGGCATAGCCTTGGGTGCCGAACAGGCCGGTACTGGCTTCGGGGCCATCCATATGCGGGTGCCACCACCCACTTTCGATAATGCTTTCGGCGCCGTTGTCCCAAGTGATGACGATAATGCCGGTATCGTCTACATCATAGTCCCCAAAATGGGTGGCGATCCGGGCATACACTTTGGTGGGTTTGGGGTCGCCGAGCAGGTATCGGGCCGCATCAATGGCATGTACGCCCATATCGGCCAATGCGCCGCCCCCGGCGAGGTTTTTTTGGGTAAACCACCCCGAAGGGCCCCAGTTTTCGTGAATGCCGTAGCCTTTGGTTTTAATGATCTTGCCAAGGGTTCCCGCGTCGATCTGTGCCTTAATATAGTTGGTATCGGTATCAAAACGCCACATATGGCCGATCATGACCCATTTGTTGTTCTTTGCTGCGGCCGCTTTTATCTGTTCTCCTTCCTCGGCATTCATGGCCATGGGTTTTTCGATAAAGACATCTTTGCCATGGTTTAAAAATTCAATGGCATAGGGCGCATGAAAGGCATTGGGCGTACTGATGACCGCCGCATCAAACTCTGTATTTTTTAGCAGGTCGGCAATGGACGAGTAGGCCTGTGAAATACCGTGTTTTTCGGCGAATTTTTGGGCGTTTTCCAAATGTTGGGACACCACGGCCACAATTTCGGTATTTGGCACGGTCTTGAGTCCGCGTACATGATACTCCGTAATATAACCTGCGCCGATCAGGGCTATTCGTGTTTTCATGGGTGTATAGGTTACTTCGTTATTGGGTTATTCTATGCGTTTTGTGTGTGATCTGTTTTTACTCGACTCCGATATTTCTTTTAGTTTTTGATTTCCGAAGGATTTGCTTCAGCAAAGGCTTCCAGCATAACGGCTAGATGATCGGTGAGTATAAAGTCGATGCCAAGGGCCAATAAAATACCTATTTCTTCCGGGGCATCTGCCTGTACATAATTGATTTTGATCTTGTGTTTTTTGAGGGTTTGGATATCCTCTTGAAACGAGATGTCATCCCTGCTTTTCTTCAGTTGAATAAAAGGATAGTTCTTTTCGATGGTTTCCATAAGGTATTCTTGCCTTGAAGCCAAGCGTTCCATATTGCAGATCAGCAGCGAAGGGGATACGGAGCGTACTCCGGTTGCCGCCTCTTTTTCGCAGGCGATGATGGCTTGGTGCGCTCGATTTTCAGCGAGGACGAGTTCGGCCGTTTTTCGGCCCAGTGCCTCATTTCCTTTTAGGTGGATGTTGAGCCAAATATTTTTGGGCATTCCTTGAAGCGTTTCTTTTAAGGTAGGGATTTTTTCACCCTTAAATTCGCTGGATTTCCATGCGCCGGCATCGAGTAGTTGTAGTTCGGCCAAGGTAAGTTCGCTGACCTGTCCGGTTCCGTTGGTGGTGCGGTCGACCGAGCTATCGTGCATGATCACCAGTTCGCCATCTTTGCTCAATTGCACATCGAACTCGATCATCTGGGCGCCCAAGCGTATCGCTTCCTTAAAAGCACTTAGGGTATTTTCAGGATGGGTTTCCTTGGCACCTCGGTGGGCACATATACCTTTTTCGGGCATGCCGTTATTTTTCGTCTTTGCCTCTTCTTGCTGAGCAAATCCACAGGAAGCCTTCAGCACTGCGACAAAGAAAACAAGGACTCCCAGATGCTTCATAATGGCTAGATGGTTAGTTCTTCGGCGTTGGCATAGACCTTTTTAATGGCCGTGGCGATCAAATCCATGTCCGCTTTGCTGCCCATTAAAATTTTGTGGTGCAGGCAGACCGATTCTTCCTTAAAAAGCCGTTCACAGACCGGTAAGGAGAACCGTTTAGGGTCAATGGCCTTCCAATAGGCCTCATTGAGTTTATGGCGCGAGGGTTTGGTGTGCGGCACATATAACGAACAATTGTTGAGGGGTTCGTAACAGGCATCTACCACAATACCTAGTTCGGCTTCCAAGGCCGCTCTGAAGTTTTCCACGGACAGGCCTTTAAACTGATCTTTAAGATAGCGAAAGGCAAAATTAAAATAGGCCTTTTTGGTTTCACGGGCATCCCGTTTTAAGGGAACAATTCCCGGAATTTCGCTCAAAAGGGAATTCAAATAGGCCCCGTTCTCATCGCGTACCGCATTTTGGGCAGGTAGGCGTTTTAGGCCTTCAACGAGGATGGCCGCCTGAAATTCGGTAATGCGATAGTTGCCCGATTGAATAAAATTACCATCGTCGCCATAATCGCCAATACCTTTGTCGGCGCCGATAAGGGAATCGCCTTCGGGCCTTCGCCCCACGTTTCGTAAGGCGTCCATTTTTTCGGCGAGGTCGGTATCGCTCGTGGTGATCGCGCCGCCTTCCCCGGCGGTCAGGTGTTTTGATAGTTGAAAGCTGAAACTTCCGGCATTGCCGATGCTTCCTGCTTTTTTTCCGTTCCATTCGCCCCCATGTTTATGGGCACAATCTTCAATGACATAAAGTTGGTGTTTTTTGGCTAGGGCCATGATGGCGTCCATATCCGCGAAAGCGCCATAAAGATGTACGGGAATAATGGCTTTTGTACGGGGCGTAATCGCCTTTTCAATGGCTGCCGGGTCAATGCACCACGTATCTTCGCAAACGTCGACCAAAACAGGAGTCGCATTTACATCAATGACCGTCGCCGCAGTGGCCTGCCAAGTGAGTCCGGGAACGATCACTTCATCGCCAAGCCCAATGCCCAAGGCCTCAAGGGCCAGTTGTAGGGTAACCGTGCCATTCACGACACAGATGGAATGTTTTACCCCGGTATATTTGGCAAAATCGGTATTGAACATGATTTCTTTCGGGCCATTGTACGACCAGACCCCACTATGCAAAACCTCGATGAGGGCGGTTTCTTCTTCTTTGCCCCACACCGGCCATTTTGGCCACGGATTCGTTCTTACATCTCTTGCGGGCGAACCTCCTTTAAGTGCTAATTTTTTCATCAAAATAGAGTTTAGGCGATTACTTTGGTACTGTACTTTTTTATATAATCTATGCTTTTTAGATTCCAACACGAAGCGCTAACCTCCACAAAATCGTTGGACTTGAAGGTGGCCTTAATCGTTTTTTGCTCATGGGGCAAAAGGCTGAACATATTTTCCTCCCAAAAAACAGGAAGTACGGCCTGTTCGTCTTTGTCGGTGAGTTTTATATTCACCAAGAAGGCTATGGCGGCACTATTGTTCTCTATGTTCATAAAGATACATTGTTCGCTTTGATGTTTCTCAAAGTGATAGGTTAGGGTCAGATCAACCTTGGGAAGCTGATTGAGCAAGGTCAGATCCGCAAATTGCTTACTGGGCGTATGAAAAGCGAAAGGCCCCAGATCGGCCTCATAGTCCAAGGTTTCCTCTTGGGTGGAAAGCCAATAGAAGTTCGTGTTCAATTCATTCGATTCACTATCGTACAGCCTAAGGTCTATAAAATACGTAGCCGATATGTTTTTTAATCCGGCTATCTTAAAAATGGAATGGGACCCATCGGCCGGAATATCACAAGCCACTTTTTCATCGAAAACAATTTTGGAATCAATGGAAAATACCCGAATTCGGGCCGTCAAGTTCTTGATGTCGCGCAGGTGATCGTTGACTAAATAAATCTGATGATCGCCGTAATTGTAAATTAATTGCAGGGGGGCACAAGCTTTTTGAGTAGCATAGAAAGCCCCTGTTGGCATTAGAAAGTAGTCGTACAATTGCCAGTACATTTTTGGCCATGCGGCGTTGAGCATCCATTGAATGATGCCGGTAGATCCTTTTTTGTTGACTTGAAAGGCTTCGAACATGGGCCGCATGAGTTCATAGTTCATGGCCTGGGCCTTTTGGTCAAATTCCTCTATGGAATCAGGGGCACCATAGCGCGCATTCAGAGCTGTGGTAAAGCGGTCGAGATTCGAAAACTCGTAACGGCCACAATGGTAGTCCCAAATCTCGCTGATGGGCCAAAGTTTGTCCTTGGGTATAAATTTCTTTAAGCTATCTAATTGCGGTGGCTGTGCCCCAGGTCCTGTTTCGGTATTAAAGCCATAGGCACCCCCGAATTTTGTATCGGTAAACCAGTACACCGGAGCGGTATAGGCATAAGGCCCCAACATTTTAACGCCCGATGATCCGCTGATCTCACTGATCACATCTTCACTCCCTATCACATGTTGGTCGCTGCCTACGCCTCCTGTAGAATTCAAGTAAGGCCTAGTAGGATCATGCTTTGCAAACGTTTCGATATACTTTTGCTCCAAGGCCGTAATGGGTACTTTGTCGCTGGCCACGGTCCATACAAAAATACTGGGATGGTTTCGCAACCAGATCAACTGCTCTTCCCAGGCTTTGCTAATATGATCTATATCTTCTGTTTTGTAAACGCCTCCGAATCGTTCATCTACGGGTACGCCCATATGAATTTCATGTTCCCAATGGCAGCTCCATCCGACCATTAATAGAATACCGTGCGCGTCGCAGAGGTCATATAGTTTGTGGTCTTTTCCCCAAAAGCCTTCCAATCGAATGCAGTTGAGGTTCATTTGTTTCACGTATTTTACCTGAGCCTCTATATTTTCATGGGTATCCATTAAAAGGAGGTCGTCGGTCCACCCGGCACCTTTAATAAGTACTTTTTGGCCATTGACCATAAACCCGCGATGCGTGTCATGTAGCCAATAATCGGATACCTCACGAATGCCGAATTTGGTATAAGTGGCGTCTGAAATATGTTGGTCCGTTTGAAAGCACAAGGCCAATTCATATAGTTCAGGGTTACCCAAATGAACGGGCCACCATAGCCGTGGGTCTTTAAAATTCAGCTGAGGATATTCGTTCGGGTCAAGACGGATTTCTTTTTTGGAATTTGGAAGAAGACTTACGGGGACTTTAAAATTTACCTTTTCAATGGTGCACCTTAAAAAACCAGCAACAGAAGTATCGGAATCATTGTGGATATCTGCCGTAATGGTTAGTAGTGCTTCTTTTAGATCGTTTTCAACGAAACGGGTCTGCACAAAAGGGTTTTCAATACGAACCCCGTGGTACAGTTTTAAGGTAACCGGACGAAATATGCCCATATTACCATCTGGCGGGGCGGGATTCCAGTCCACAAAACCCGTGCTGAAATCCCCCGGTTTTGGAGGGAAGACTTCAACGGCTAAAATGTTCGTTCCATTAATGATAAAATCACTTATCTGGAAAGCGGTACGACGATAGGCCCCATCAATCGCCGTAATATCAGCGATCAAATGTCCGTTCAACCAAACATTTGCCTTATAGTTGATGCCGTCAAAACTCAAGGTACCCGAAAGTGAGGCTTGGGCTTCGTTTAAATTAAAGCGGGTTACATACCACCACGGCACCTTGAATTGCTCGGTCGGAATGGTTTTTAAGGTATCGCCAAAATAAGGGTCGGCCACCGTTTTATTGGCCACCAAAGTGCCCAATACCGTAGTCGGTACCGTTGCAGGGTGCCAATCTTTTGAAATTGCCAAGGCTTTGGAAATTTGTTCGCCCGTCTGAGTAGTTTTAAGCGAAGATTGTATTCGCCAAGAATCTGATAATTCAATGTTCAAGAATTTCATCGTCTAGCCTAATCTTTCTTATGTGTGTTGAATTTTTTTATCGTTTTTTGGGATTTCCAGATCATACCGCCGCCAATGGAAACCAATAAAAGTCCGGCCACCATATCGGTCATCTCTTGAATGAACGTATTGGTGAAAAACATGGCGAACATTATAATAATCCCAAAGAAAAAAATGAAAACCCCTAGGGCGTTGTTTATCTGTGCGGTTTTAAGTTTTGCTTGAATTTCCACGTCGTCCATAATCGATCTCCTTTAAAAATTATAATAAATGGTAGCCAGAATGGCCAATACGGTCAGAGACCATATTTTTAGGTTGCGATACCAGACCCGTTCTTCTTTTTTTAACCCGGCAAAGATGTAATCATTGGGAATCAACAATACCAAAACCCCAATAAGAAGATACATGGCAAAGAATACCATTTTTGCCGTTTCTGCCGAAACCTCTGAAAGCCAATCGAAATTTAACATATTACAGCGATTCGTTTTTGGTTAATATTTTTGAGCTAAACACCAAGCCTTGCAGCTCGCTGTCCGTATGCTTTTTGGTGAAAAGACTTACCACAACGTTCACGACAAAGCCGATTAAAAAGGACCACCATGAGATGTATAGAAAAGGATCCTCAATCGTAAAATACTGATCTTTGAATAGGTTCATAAAAATGGCCGAACCTATGCCGATTACCAAGGCTGATAGGCCGCCCCATTGTGTGGTGCGTTTCCAAAAGATACCTAATAATAGAATGGCGAACAAGGGCCCTTGAAAGTACGACATGAAGGTCTGGATGGCAACGTAAATACCGGGGAATTCACTACTGATAGGAGAAGTGGCCACCCCAAAGATCAAGATGACCAAGGTGGTGATCTGTCCCACTTTTAAATAGTGTTTGTCGTCGGCGCCTTTTCTGATATAGGGTTCGTAAATATCTTTTGTAAAAAGGGTTGCGGTTGAATTCAATAAAGAGTCAACGCTGGACATGAGTCCGGCAAAAAATGCGGCGAACATAAGGCCTACAAGGCCCGGGGGCAGAATAGTCTTGATCATCATGGGCAGGGCTTGGTCGCCATCCGCCAGGTCGGGGTGTACCACCACGGCCATAAGGCCCGGAAAAAGCACCAAGATCGGAATAAACATTTTTAGGGCCGAGCCAAAGATCATACTGGCTTTGGCGTGCCATTCGTTTTTGGCCGTAAGGCAGCGCTGCACAATAGATTGATTGCCGATCATATAGGCATTGGCCATAACAAAGGTCAAGCCAAATAAAATGCCCGTCCATGGAAAAGGCGAGGTCGTGTTCTGGGGTTGAATGATATCAAAATGGCTTCGATATTCGGGGCCCATGGTACCTATTTTTTCGACCATATTGTCCCAGCCTCCTACTTCATAGAGACTCAAGAATACCAAGGTAAAGCCCCCAATGAACATAATGATCATTTGAACCACGTCGGTCATGATTACCGCTGTAATTCCCCCGAAATAGGTGTAAAGTCCGACTACTCCGGCCGTTGCCATAATAGAGATCCATATAGGCCAGCCCATCAATACGTTCAGCAATACGGCGCTTGCCCAAAACAATACCCCTAGGTCGAGTGCGAAGAAAAGTATCCAGGTAACCGAGGCAATAGTGCGTACCGATTTGTTGTATCGCCTGCCCAAATATTCGGGGATGGTATACATACCGCCACGCCAAAAATAGGGGATGAAGATAAAAGCCGCCAAAATCATGGCAGGTACGGAGCCCACCCAATCAAAATTTCCGACCGAAACACCATATCTATAGGCTTGGCCAGAGACCCCCACAAAATCCAATGCCCCGATATCGGAGACCACGATGGACATACCTATGGCCCAAAATGGTAGACTTTTTCCGCCAAGAAAATAATCTTCTGAGCTATTGACATATTTTTTAAAGTAGAGCCCCAAAAGTAGCATGCCTACGATATAGGCTATCACAATAAAATAATCGATTCCGGCGAGCATGAACTATTGAATTAAATGAGTTACAAATTAAACGTATACCGAAAGAAGCCCTTTGTTAAATCTTATTGTATTTGCATGGTATTTAAACCTAAGTTCAGTTTTATGGATAAAAAACGGCATAAATAAGATAATATATGTACACTATAAGGATGGGGCTACATCCTAATTAAGTTAAATAGCTACTTAAGATCGAAGTGGGCAAAAAACCATAGATTTTCGTTTGAAGCGAATAAAATGCAAATGAATTTCTTCTCAAACTAGTAAGTCTCCTGTGAAATAGCAGTTTCATTTTCAGGAGCTTAACAAAACTAATGGCCTTGAGTAAAGTAAAACCTGGCGAACATACCCTACAGTTTATTGCTGAAATATAATGACATTTTGACCCTATAAGCGTACAGAGCAAAATATTCTTAAAATAAGGTTAAAAAAGCATATATAATTAATAAAATATCATGGGTTTCAAGGGTAAAATTCGAATAGATTTGTGATGTATCAAAATAGAATTGACCAAAATCACTAACTCTTTAATAGCTCACTAAAAATGAAAAAAAGAAATTTACAGTTTATACTGGTCTTCTTGTTGAGTATGATGGCAACGGCCATGTACTCGCAGCAAGAAGTAACGGGAGTCGTAAGTAGCGATACGGGGGAATTATTGCCCGGTGTATCCGTATTGGTAAAAGGGACCACGAATGGGGTAACCACCGATTTTGATGGAAATTATCAGATTCAGGTTCCAGGAAGTTCTGATGTTCTGGTCTTTTCTTATCTGGGTATGTTAACCCAAGAAGTATTGGTGGGCAATCAATCCAACATTAATGTAGCCCTTGAGGCTTCATCGGAGCAGTTGGATGAGGTGGTCGTTACCGCCTTGGGTATTTCCAGGGAAAAGAAATCCCTAGGGTATTCGGTTAGTGAGGTAAGTGGAGATGCATTGGACAATGTACCCCAAGAGAACGCCATGAATTCGCTATCGGGCAAGGTTTCCGGGGTGGCCATCAATTCGACCGGTGCTGCTGGATCTACGGTTAACATTAACATCAGGGGCGCATCTTCGTTATCCTCTGACAATCAACCGCTGTTTGTTATCGACGGTACGCCGGTCATCAGCTCCGCCAACAATATTGGAGAAATAGGACGGGACAACAAAGCGGATTATGGTAATGCCATTTCTGATATCAATGCCAATGATATTGAGAGCATGACGGTACTTAAGGGTGCCAGTGCAGCAGCGCTTTACGGTTCTAGGGCTGCCAACGGGGTCATTTTGATCACTACAAAATCGGGTAAGGCCAAAAAAGGATTAGGGGTGACGATTAATTCCAGTACGGTTTTCGATATTCCGTATCGTTATTTAGATACCCATAGGCAATTTGCCGCAGGTTCAAGACCCTATACCGAAGATAATTTTCCGTCTAACTCCTATGGGGCCATTATCATTGGTGAAACATCATCGGCATGGGCGGGTCCTGCTTTGGATCAAGGCATAAAAGCCATTCATTGGCCTTATACCCAAGAAGAAATAACTAGTGGTGTTCCGGTGGCTAGAGAGTTAAGGTCGTATGACAATGCGCCTAACTTCTTTAAAACGGCCATAACGTCTACCAACAATATTGCCATACAGGACAATACCGAAAAGATAGCCTATCGCTTGTCGTATTCGAATATGAAGCACGAGGGCTTTATCCCAAATTCTGATTTGAACAGAAATAGTATCAGTTTAAATTCAACGCTTAAATTAAATGAAAAAATAGCCGTTAGTTCTAGTTTGAACTATACCAAATCGGGTGCCGATAACAGGCCTGCAACCAACCGTGGTGCGAACCCCGTACAGGCCTTATATGAAATAGCGCCGCATATAGATGTGCGTGAAATGAAAGACTATTGGTTGCCAGGTTATGAAGGTCTACGTCAAAATTCACCTTTTGCTTTTGGCGACGATCCTACCGAAACCGAATGGAACAACCCTTATTTCTTGGCGAACGAGGTCAACAATGGTTTTGAAAGAAATCGGTTTTACGGTAACGTAAAAGGCGATTGGCAAATCACCGATGAGTTTTCTGCCATGGCGCGCTATAATTTTGATGAGATCAACGAGGTTAGGGAAACAAAAATGTCCAAAGGCTATACGGGCGACATTAACGGGGCATATGGTATTCAGAATATCTTAAACAATGAAATAAACATTGATTTCTTGTTGACCTACGCGAAGAAATTCAACGCTTGGGATTTCACCGCTTCGTTCGGGGGAAACAAGCGAACCGCGAGTTCTTCATCGGTAAGCAATTCTACAATCAATAGAGGATCGGGCTTGTTGGCACCAGGGCTTTTTACCTTGGCCAATATCGCCCCTGATAACCTACAATATAGCTCTTATAAAAGTGAGCGTCAAGTGAATAGCTTATATGGGTTGGTCAGTATTGGGTTTAAGGATATGTTCTATATAGATGCCACTGCCAGAAATGATTGGTCAAGCACCCTGCCCGATAATAACAATTCGTATTTTTATCCTTCCATTTCTTCAAGTTTATTGGTAAACCGGGCCTTGAATTTAGGCGGGGTGGTTTCGTTGATAAAGCTTAGGGCCGGTTATGCCGAGGTGGGTAACGATACCTTTGCTTATAATTTACAACCTGTATTGAATAGTGGTACTTCATGGG
>JBATIN010000168.1:0-7040 GCA_049667765.1 Flavobacteriaceae bacterium | reverse complement strand
GGCTTAAATACACGGGATTATCGGGCGAAACTTCACTCAAAAGATCATGGGTTTGAAAACCGAGCACCGTTTCCGAGGGCATCTCTGTCCATTTGCTTTGATGCCAGCCACGGCCGAGAATCCATTCACCAGGTGCGGCGGTCTTGACTTTCTCGGCCACAGCATCGACGATTTCTTGATAGCTGGTGGTATTCAACAGGTCAAGTTCAAGTTCATTATACCCCAGGCCCATAAAATGCCCGTGGCCTTCTATGAGGCCAGGGGTCATGGTCTTCCCGGCCAAATCGATGATTTGGGTGTCTTCGGTCTTATATTGCTCGGCTTCAGCAAGGGTGCCAGCGAATAGAATCTTGTTGTTTTTGGTGGCTACGGCCTCTACAGTGGCCTGAACGGAATCTACTGTATAAATTGGCCCGCCATAAATGAGAAGGGTGGCAGCTTCTTTTTTGGGTGTTGTACAGCTGGTGACTAGTAGGAAGCCAATGGCCAGGTTAATGAAAAACGGATTTCTGAATTGCATTTTTATTGGTTTTAGGTAAGGGTAATTTACAATATTAATAGGCAAGACAAAAGAATAATTGGATATAGTGTAGCGGCCCTTACTTAGCCGAATCAAAATTGAGCTTGCAGAAACAAGTAGTACATTCAAATTCAAAAGGGGTTGATCGAATCATTAGATGACAGAACCGTATATGTAATTTTCAAGGCATAGCTTGCTACTCCAATCATCCTATTCTTTCCATTGTTGCAGTCTGTCGAGATACAAGTAGCTTTCAACAAATTTTCTGTGCGCTTCGCTGGTCATTTTTTCAACCAAATTCAGGGCCGAAATGTAGCTCGCCAGATTTCCGTTCGATGAACTGAATTTTCCGTCTTCCACAAAAGTGACTACACTGTCGTTTTGGACTAACAAATTCGGATAGTCTTTTTGTAGCTGTTCGCCACCCCCGATCCAGGTTACAATTTTATGACCGTCAGCTATTCCCGACGCACCTATCAATTGCGCTCCGGCACAGTTGCTCACCATATATTGGGTTTCCTCGTTTTTTTCTTTTATAAAAGCTACTATTTTTTCATTGTGCACTTGAGCGTACATGTCATAGGCACTGGGCACGAACAAAGCATTGAGTTTCGGGCAATTTTCAAAAGTATAATCGGGTAAAAAGTGCATGCCTTCTTCAGTAGTGATCGGGTTTTCAGTTTCTGCAATGGAGATGACGTTAAAAAGCTGTTTTCCGGCTTCACTCGGTTTGGCAAAAACATCGGAGGTCGCAATTACTTCGCTCTGTAAAACCCCATTATACATTAAAAGCCCGATGGTCGGTAATTCCGGGTCGAATGGTTTTAGGTGTTTGGTCAAGGTGTCCGTTGGCTTTTCAGTAGGGTATTGCACATTGTTCTTAAGATCGGATTTCGACTTTTGACCTTGGCAACCCATAATAACTACTGCAAAAGTCAGTAGGGTAGTATTTTTAAGTAAAGTCATAAAATCAGGCATTTTTAAGGATGGGCTTCAATGAGAACAGCAGTAAAGATAATAGGTTTACATGAGTAATGGGCCAATGCTAATGCTCGGCCTTAGAATGCCCCATGCCGGATATACAACAATAATTTAAGATAGCCCTTTTGCTTAGAAGTGGCTAAAAATAGATGACATTGGCCCATTTTAAAAGATACATAATTGCAATGGTTATACCGGTGCTTGTGTAAATGGTGCCTTGCCAATAAAAAAGTCGGGTACCCCATTGATTCCATACTTTTTGGCCGTATTCTTTTTTAAAATGACCACTGGTAAGTTTCCAAAAAAGGAATGCGATGATTAAGAAAACCATGATTGCTATGATCCAAATTTTTTCCATTTGTAGCAGTTTTAGTGTAACTGAACCTTTTTGTGCCAAAAGCTTAATGGCTGAATTCTTAAGGGGATGATACATCTAATTTAATAAAATATTAATTTCCTATGAAATCTCTCCTCGTTCATGTTTTAGGTGTACATCTAGTTGAGGGTAGGGTATGGTTATGTTGTTAAGCGCAAGATTTTTATGAATAATTCTTCGAATATCACTTTTTACTTTTCCTATGCTAAATATATTCTCACTATAAAACAAGACTTGAAAATCTAATGATGATGCCCCAAAATTCATTAAACGCGCCTCAATATGTTGTGCATCATACACATCGGGATGTTTAATTACACTTTCTTCCAAAACCTTAATGACCAGATCAACATCGCTTCCATAGGCGACACTAATATCTACCCTAAAACGAGCTTTTTCCGATTGATGGCTCCAATTGATTACCTTATTAGTAGTAATCAAGGAATTTGGAATTATCATTGAAATCTCATCTGTATTTATGCCCTTTGAAGTGCGTAAACCAATAGACTGAATTTTCACGACTATACCATCAATATCAAGAACGTCTCCAATTCGTATCGATTTTTCCGAAAGAAGGATGATTCCAGATATAATATCGTTAAAGGTCTGTTGCAGCCCTAATCCAATGCCTACAAGTAAGGCGGCAGAACCAGCGATTAATACGGTGATCTTTATTCCAATGGCTTCTAAAATAAAACCAAATGCAATTACCCAGATGAAATATTTTATGATCTGAAATAGCGCATAGGAATCTTTGGTCTCAATTTTAATGCTCTTATGGTTTCTATATAATGCTCTTTTAATCGCCCATAACATTGTTTTGGTGATAAGGATAATGATTAGTATGGTAAAAATTGAATACACTTTTAATGTATGCTCCCCTACATTAATAAGTTCAAATTCTAGGACGCTTTTTAATGTTTCCATTTGTTGAATTCTGGGTTTTGTTTTTAAGAACACGGAGCTGGTTTTAAGATGAAGCGGAAATTAGCCACTTCCTTTATTACACTTTGCACCTATTGCACAAGTTATGAAAAAAGGGGCTTTGAATCTTAGGTGTCCGGAAATGAATCGAAACTTTAGCTTTACCAAGGATTATAAAAATAGGTGATGCGATGCTACTTGAACTTTCAATCAGTCATTTACCATTTCTCATGGACCATTGATTTACTCGATAATCGAGATTTCAGTACTGACCAGACCAGAAAAACCCCCGAGAAGAGGCATGAAATAACTGGTTCTTGTGATGGTACGGGGGTTTGTGCAGCGGGGTTCAACTTCTTCTTACTTCACAATTATAGCATCCAGGACTCGAATTGTGGATTTGAATATATTCTATTTCGTCAATTTCAAATATTTTTTCAATGACATCTTTGGTTTTATCTCCTTTTTCAGTTATTGCTGTTTTCATAAACCCATTTTTGTTATAACCTCTAAAGGACAAAAGCCTGTGATTTAGCATTATTGGGATTTCATTTTTTTCCAGTTCTGTTGTTTTCACCCCTTTTCTAATAAAAATCGGTCCTTTTGCTTGATACGGACTTTTTGTTTTGTGAAATTCATACGGAAGTAAAATCACTTCTTCTCCAATTTCGGCATCCTCTAGACTTACTCTGCAAGGATAGCCGGGTTTTTCGTCTACTATCATTCTTTTTCCGCCCAATTTTTCAAGTTCATTATCATTAAGATTAAAAAATGTATCGAATATTTGGTCGTCGAGCGCTAATATTTGAAAGTTCATGTTTTGTTTTTTTTAAATGTTGTACAACTTGTTTCATAATCAAAAAATCAGCTATTTATTCCCTTAACTATCCTGATAAAATCCTGTTTAGTTGGTTATTATCCTTCACCCTTTTTCCACTTGATCGGGCTCACATCATCATGGTTCAGTACCCTCACCCCTTCTCGATCAATACGCATGACCAGTTGGCATGCAGGATCGGGACAGACCACTCTTGAGTCGGTTTCCATCCAGTCCGCCGGGTGGTTTTTACGTTGTTTGGTTGGTAATAGAGGTAGGGTCGATTGCAGGGCATATAAACAATAGTCACTTTTATCGGGCAGCGAAAGTTTACCGCCTTTTAGAAAGAATTTGTTGCCCACGGCCATGTTACAAGTGCAGTTGCCCTTTATTTCTTCTACAACAATGCTGAGGTCGTAAAGTTCAAACTGGTCGGCACGAAGTTGTTTTTTGCTGCTCATTGTTTTCTTGTTTTAGTGGTGGGTAGCTATTTAAATACTTGACTTTGGCCTTTTATCTCGCTATTTGGTATGGGATTTACATGTGAATTTTAATGTCCAAAAGGGACCCCTCCGCCTTCGGCACCTCCCCTTGAAAATAAGGGGAGGACCCATTTTATAGGCTCTTGTCAAGTTCAATCTCATTTTTTACTTTTTTTGTCTTGCCGATTCCGAAAATAACTGAAATGACGACGGCTAGCAATAGCCCCCATGACATAAAATTATACAGCCCCACTTCAACCGGACTCACTTGGGGTATGCCGAATTCTTTTCCGGTAGCAGTCATGTTTGCCATTAGTATTACGGGAATGAAATAGGGCAGTATAAAGGGAAAGACACAGGCGATCAAACTCAACAGATTGGCACGTCTGAGTTTCGAAATATGCCATTGTATGCCTGTTTTCTTGGTAAAATCGGCCACTGTTAAAATCGCTACGATACTATGGGTCGTTAACAAAACGGCCAGACTCATTACCGCTGTGATCCAAAGTTCGGCCTGTTTCTCGGTTTTGGTGCGAAGGGCCGCAAAATCGACCAGTTGATTAAGTAGTCCGCTTGCTTTTAGGGTTTCTACGAGTCCCATTAACAACAGGGTGAAAATGCTAATGCCAACAGCTCTGTTGATGCCGTCAATGACGAAACTCTTTGCCGAAAAATTTTCCAAGTCTAGGAAAAGAACCTGCTCCCAAGACAATAAGCCCAAAGTGAGCCCTAATCCCGTTCCAAAAAGGAGTCCGAATAAAAGTCCGTGCAACAGGTGTTTTCCTTTTAAAAAAAGAAAAATAATTAGGGCAGGTACTAGCAGCATGGGCAACCCGTCTGGGCTTCCCGTAGTTATGGTAGCATCAGTCGTACTTTCGGTACCAAACCAACTTGCGGTCAGGGCATACCCGATCAAGGCGACCAGTGCAGCTGGCACAACAAATTTGATTCGACTTTTTACGGCATCCCCGATTTTGGCATTTTGGGATAAAGTACTGGCAATCGTGGTATCGGAAATAGGGGCGATAAAATCCCCAAAAGCGGCACCTCCGATAATGGCCCCGGCCAAAGTGGGTAGGTGTGCGTCCAATATTCCTCCGGTAGGATATAGTAAGGGACTGCAAATCAAAATTGTCGCAAAACTGGAGCCTGTGGAGAGGGAGACCACACAACAGATGATAAAAGTGGCAATAACGAAACCCGGGCCATGCAAACTGAGTTGGTTGGAAAGCCAGATCAGAGCTTCAACAAAACCAGTTACTGTCATTAAAATACCGATGATAGAGGCCAAGATCCATGCCGTGATCATGATCATCACGATTTGTTGTGCCATGCCCGAAATCACCGTTTCGGAAAAATCGGTCCGGTTTTTGGCCAAAAGAAGTCCTACCCCAAGCGCTAACAGCAGTACAGGCCAAAAACCGCGTTCATCAGGTGCCCCCGATAATGCGATGACCACCACGCCGATGATAAAAATGATAAACGGTAACAACGCACCGAATACACCGCCATAAAACTGGATGCTAATTGTGTTCTTTTTTGGGGCATCAATGTTCACTGGCTTAGCTTTCGTTCAGGTTGTATTTCATAATGGCCCCGTGTTTGCCTGTCTTATCACGTTCCAAGGCGTAGAACGGACCTTTTGGACCTTGGCTGCGGGTTACGATCGTCGCTATTTTTTTTAGGTCGTTTTGATTTAATTCAAAACTGTCGAGTTGCTGTAGGGCGGCCAGATGCTTTCGGTTTCGCGCCCCAATAATGACCCCACCGACCATAGGTTTTTGCAAGATGTATTTGCTAGCGATTTCTGCGATGCCCACTTGATAGTTATCCGCAATTTCTCGAAGGGTGTGTAGTGCTTCTTGGAAAAGATCATAACCACCAAATTCATCGATGATCAAGCGGTATTTGGTCAGCGAACGATTTTCATGGGGTTGCAGCGGATCTTCTGCACCGAGATAGCGGTCGCTTAAAAATCCTCCGGCCACAGTTCCATAACACAGATACGGAATATGATGTCGGCTTGCCAAGGCCGTCATGTCTTTTTCCACACGACGATCAAGCACCGAATATTGTACTTGGTTGGCGGCAATAGTTACTCCCGCATTGATCATTTCTTTAATATGTGCCGTATCGAAATTCGTGACGCCAATGTACCGAATCTTGCCTTGTTTTTGTAGTTCTGATAGGTAAACCGCGGTTTCAAGATACTTGGGAAAGCTATAATCCCACCAGGCGAACTGAACCAGATCAAGGCGTTCGACCCCTAATCGTTTGAGGGAGCGATCGATGATCTTTACGGTATCTTCATTTTTTAGGGTCGCCAGCGCATTATAATCCGGCACGTATTTGGTGTGGATCTGAATGGGGTCAAGGTCGCCAGAACGAAATTCGTCTTGGTACATTTTTTTGAACTTCCCGATCAGTTCTTCTACACCAGTATAAATGTCGGCGCAATCGAAGGTAGTAATGCCTGCTTTGACAAACTGCCGCATGTCCTCTAGGGCCATTTTTTCATCAATAGTACCATGACCCCCGGCCAAATGCCACCCTCCTTTAATCACCCTTGAAATAGAATAGCCGGGTTGTAGCTCAAATCGCTCCATAGTTTAAGGTGTTGGTGAGTTTTTGAATAGTTCATAAAATTCATCGATGGGAATGGGCCCTGCCCGCATAATGGTATCCATAAAATGTTTTAGGTCGAATGCCTTGCCCAAGCGTTCTTTTTCGGCTTGGAAAACTTCCGTAAACTGGGCGCCTCCCATATAATACGAAGTCAACTGCAAAGGGGAATTCATGATTCTGCCCCAAAGGCTTTTGGCAAATTGTGGAGCCAACAATGAAGTTTCTGTAGAGAATTGCATCACCTGCTCTTGAGACCAACCTTTGCACTGTACTTGTACCGAAGTGTAGGCGCGATTCGCATTTTCCAGTCGTTTT
>JBATIN010000167.1:0-2130 GCA_049667765.1 Flavobacteriaceae bacterium | reverse complement strand
CGCTGTAGTCGATAAATCAAAACTTAGCAAAGCAACCCTTTACGTAACCTTAGAACCCTGTTCACATTACGGCAAAACCCCGCCTTGTGCCGATTTGATCATTGCCCAAAAAATCCCTAAAGTGGTGATCGGCACCAAAGACCCCAATATAAAAGTAGCGGGGCAAGGCATTGAAAAGTTAAGACAGGCAGGTATTGAGGTTATTGAAGGACCTTGGGAAACGGAATGTAAAAATCATCACAGACGTTTTTTAACCTTTCACAGTAAAAAACGGCCATACATCATATTAAAATGGGCCCAAACTACTGATGGTTATATTGCCCCTTCAGAAAGTGAACGAAACACCGACCCCCAACCTTTTTGGATCACCGGCGAAGCATCTAGGCAATTGGCCCATAAATGGCGAAGTCAAGAACAAGCCATTTTAGTAGGAACGAAAACCGTTTTAAAAGACAACCCCAAACTTAATGTGCGGTATTGGTATGGAATCAACCCTACACGTATTATTCTTGACCGTGCTTTAAAAATACCCCAGGAATTTCATGTACTAGACGGTTCGGTAAAAACAATTGTCTTAACCGAAATTTCCGATACTTCAAAATACCATGAGGCAATAGACTATGAACTAATCGATTTTTCAAAAAAAATAGCCGCTGAAATCTGCCATGCACTTTACAAGCACAACATAACAAGCGTATTAATTGAAGGAGGCACACAAATCTTACAGACCTTTATAGACGAAAATCTATGGGATGAAGCCCGAGTTTTTACTGGGCCGGCTACCTTTAAAAACGGGCTTAAAGGGCCAAGTTTGAACAGCAAAATCTTGGGTTCGCAAAATATTGAATCAGACGTAATAAATATGTATTCTTATGATTAAGAACATTATCTTCGACTTTGGCGACATTTTCATAAATCTTGACAAACAGGTTATTTTCCGTGAAATTGAAACTTATGGCGGAAACCCAAAATTAGGCCCAGAAGCCTATGCTATAAATAACCAATTTGAAGTGGGTAAAATAACCAATGACGAATTCATCAGCCAGCTGGCAACCCTATATCCAAAAGCCTCAGCTGTAAAAATCACCGAAATATGGAATTCCATGTTGCTCGATTTTCCCGATTATCGATTAAATTTTATTGAAAAACTTGCAGACGAATCTCAATATCGCCTTTTTTTATTGAGCAATACCAATGCGCTACACATTCCCCATGTGGCCAAAATTATGGGGTCTGACAAATTCAATCGGTTTAAAAGCTGTTTTGAACAGTTCTATCTTTCGCACGAAATACAACTTAGAAAGCCCAATGCCGATATCTTTGAGTATGTACTTCAGCAGAACCGTTTAAAGTCGCAAGAAACTTTCTTTATCGATGACTCAAAAGAAAATACGGATGCTGCTCAAAAAATGGGCATCACAAGCTGGAATCTACGGGTCGGAAAGGAAGATATAATTGATTTAAAATCTATGTTGCCCGATGCTTGATCTTGCTCTATTCATTTTTTTTTCGAGCGCACTGTTCGTAATTTTCAAACTATTCACAAAGTATAAAATACAAGCGTCATATGCGATCATTGTAAATTATTTTACCGCTAGTACGGTGTCATTCCTATTTTTTAAAGAACCTTTTTCGGTATCCGATATAACAAAAAAATCTTGGTTTTTTGGCACTTTGGCCTTAGGACTACTCTTTATCATCGTTTTCAATATCACTGCAAGGACAGCTCAAAAGCTAGGTGTTTCGGTAGCATCGGTTGCTGCAAAAATGTCATTTGTTATACCTGTAATAGTTGGAATCTCACTTTACAAGGAAGAATTAAATATTGTAAAAATCATTGGGATTTTAATGGCCTTAGCAGCCGTATATTTTGCTTCGAAGAAAAATAAGACTGTTGTCGTAAAATTTCAAGATTTAATACTGCCTTTACTGCTTTTTATGGGTACCGGATTTGTAGATGCAGGAATAAAGATGCTACAAACTTGGCAAATGGAAGAAGTTGATTTTCCATTGTTTTCTATGACCGTTTTTGGTGCAGCAGGTACTATTGGGCTTTTTTTCATTTTAATGAGTTCTTTTAAAAAGCCCCTTAAATTAAATTTACCGAATGTAATAGGTGGAATCATACTC
>JBATIN010000166.1:0-1894 GCA_049667765.1 Flavobacteriaceae bacterium | reverse complement strand
GCTTTGTAGCCTTTCAACGGCCACGGTTGGTGCAGGCTACCTTGAGTTGTGGGAGTGGGAGCAAATAGAAGGGGTTATGAGCCAATCGGAAAATCAAACTTTGACTTTGGCAGAATTGACCAAAGTGCTTGAAACAGCGCGTAGCGCGGTAGAGTGGAGTGCAGGTATGGTAAAGGCGAATTATCAAGACGTAGTGAACCTTTACAATGGTTTTGAACCTTTAGCCTATGGATTTATCGATGATCGAATTAGAGGCTCAATTGCATTGCACTTGGGCAAGAGTGTTGGCGAGCTAGGGGATTTTATCGCTAAGGAATCGGCTTTGACGAACAAGATGATGGACATTCCCAACCAAAGTACGATACGAGGCTTAAATCCTGGGTATGCTTTTGGAGAATTGGTAGTAGTCGCAGGATCGCCGGATGATATTGAAGTATCTTCAGATAAGATATATATATTTTTGCGGTCTCCAGCCGATTTAAAACCGGTTGCCGGAATTGCTACCGTGGCCGAAGGTAATATGGTCTCACATGTGCAATTGCTCGCCAGAAATTTAGGAATTCCGAACGCCGCACTTTCCGATGAAAACCTGCAAAACCTTAAAAAATATGATGGGCAACGTGTTTTTTACGCTGTTTCGAATAAAGGCAATGTGATTTTAAAACCAGAAGCACAGATGACCGAGCAAGAGCGAGCCCTCTTTGCCGTAAAGGAACGTAGTAACGAAAAAATAGAAGTGCCCGTTGAAAAAATTAAACTAAACCAGACCAAAATATTGAACCTTCGAAATGTCGATGCCAGTGATTCAGGGCAACTGTGCGGCCCTAAAGCGGCCAATTTAGGGCAATTGAAGAAAATGTTTCCTGAAAAGGTGGTCGAAGGCTTTGTCATTCCTTTTGGAATTTTTCGTGAACATATGGATCAGCAAATGCCCGAACAACTGATGAGCTATTGGGAATTTTTAAACGCAATGTTTAAAGAAGCTGAAGCAATGCGGCAAAAGAATATTTCGGAACCAGAAATAGAGAATTACCAGTTGCGCCAGCTTGAAATTCTGCGCGATGCTATTCATAAGATGCCATTACAATCTGGTTTTGTGGCCGAACTGGAACAAAACTTTAAAGAGGTTTTAGGCAAAACGATAGGGGAAGTTCCGGTATTTCTAAGAAGCGATACCAACATGGAAGATCTAAAGGATTTTACCGGTGCAGGCCTTAACCTTACCAAATTCAATGTGGTCGATAAAGAAAGTATTTTAAAGGGCATCAAAGAAGTTTGGGCATCTCCGTATACCGAACGTAGTTTTAAATGGCGACAAAAGTATTTATTGAATCCAGAGAATGTATTTCCGTCCATTTTGGTGATTCCGAGTGTAGATGTGGACTACTCTGGCGTGTTGATTACAAAAGGTATCAATTCGGGCAATGAAAATGACCTGACCGTAGCGTTCAGCCGCGGTGCTGGCGGAGCTGTTGACGGACAGTCGGCAGAAACGTATACGATTTTTTCTGACCATGGCTACAGGCTTTTGGCCCCGTCGCGCGAGGCCTTTTACAATAGTTTGCCGGAAACCGGCGGCACGGGTAAAAAAATGGCCACTTTTGAGAAATCGGTGTTGAACGATAAGAACATTGACGAGATCAGGACTTTTGCACATACCATTCGCCAAACCTTGCCCAAAGAAACAAAATCAGATTATAAAGGCGCTTATGATGTTGAACTGGGCTTTCAGAACGACAAGCTTTGGCTGTTTCAAGTTCGTCCCTTTGTAGAGAATAAAAAGGCATTGAGCTCAGGGTATTTAGAATCAATTACTCCGATTATCGATAGTAAAAAAGAGATTTCACTTTCAACAAAAATAGAATGAGAACCCCCATTTTAATATTTGCTATAC
>JBATIN010000165.1:0-5199 GCA_049667765.1 Flavobacteriaceae bacterium | reverse complement strand
GTGCTAGCCGGTATGGGAGAACATGCAGCACGTGGGGTGATGACCTCTATGGGCGACGGGGTCTATAAATCGACCGATGCTGGGAAAAGCTGGAAGCATATAGGCCTTGACAATACCCGACATATTTCAGATGTGATCATTCATCCTTCCAATCCCAATATTGTTTTTGTAGCGGCTCAAGGGGCACAGTATGGCCCGAATTCCGAACGTGGCATCTATCGTTCCACAGACGGTGGCACCACTTGGGAAAAAGTACTTTTTGTAAACGAAAAAACAGGGGCATCCTCTTTGTCCATGGATATGAAAAACCCTTTGATCCTCTATGCGGCCATGTGGGAACACCAAAGATACCCATGGACCATGGAATCGGGCGGAAAAGGTTCGGCCCTCTACAAATCTACCGATGGAGGTACTACTTGGGATAAGATGAAGGAAGGCCTTCCCGAAGAATTCGGCAAAGCCGGAATTTCTGTTTCCAGAGCAAACAACGACCTTGTTTTCGCGGTTATCGAGGCCGAAGGTGAAAAAGCAGGCGTGTACCGTAGCGACGACGCCGGAAAAAAATGGACACAAGTGAACAAAGATCGTATCAACGTGACCCGTTCTTGGTACTATATGGAAATCTTTGCCGATCCACAGAACGAGGATATCGTATACGTCCTGAACGCACCAGTGACAAAATCGATTGACGGAGGTAAATCGTTTAGCCCTTTGGCGGTGCCCCATGGAGATAACCATCATTTATGGATAAATCCGCACGATAATCAGAAAATGATCAATTCTAACGATGGCGGGGCGAATATTTCAAATAATGGAGGCAAGAGTTGGAGTTCACAGCAAGAGCAGCCCACGGCGCAATTTTACCGGGTAAACACCGATAATCTGGTGCCCTATAATGTCTATGGCGGGCAACAGGACAATTCGGCGATCGCCATTGCGAGCCGAACCAATGGTCGCGGCATTGATTGGAAAGACTGGTATTCGGTTGCTGGTTGCGAAAGTGCCTATGCGGCTTTTGATCCCGATAATCCCGAGTTCGTTTTCGGTGGATGTTACCAAGGGATAATCGAGAAATGGGTGCGGGCGACCCGAACAGGCAAGGCCATTAAAGAATATCCTGAACTGGCCTTGGGCAATGTTCCCAAAGATTTTAAATTCCGTTTTAACTGGAATGCACCTATTATCAGCTCTCCCCACGACAGAAACACCATTTACCATGGTGGCAATGTGGTTTTTAAGACTACCGATGCCGGTAACAGCTGGGAAGTCGTGAGTCCGGATCTTACACGAAACGACAAAAGTAAACAAGGCCCAGGTGGTGGTCCGTATACCAATGAGGCCGCAGGAGGCGAAAACTACAATACCTTAATGTATTTGGCAGAATCGTCGCATGAGAAAGGCGTGCTTTGGGCCGGATCGGATGACGGACTTATCCATATCACAAAAGATGGCGGGCAAAATTGGGATAATGTGACGCCGCCCAACCTTGCCGAAAGTATTATCAATAGCATTGAAGTTTCGCCACATGATCCCGCTACGGCCTATGTGGTCGCCATGCGTTACAAGCAAATGGATCTGGGTTCCTATATCTTTAAAACGACCGATTACGGGAAAACATGGACAAAGATCACCAACGGAATAAGCGGCGAACATACCTTCGCCCGTGTAGTTCGTGAAGATCCAAAACGCAGAGGATTATTATATGCCGGTACCGAAACCGGTTTGTTTATTTCCTTGAATGACGGACAAAATTGGCAGCCTTTTCAACTAAATCTTCCGGTAGTGCCGATCAATGACCTGAAATTTCAGACCAACGATCTTGTAGCGGCCACCGCTGGGCGTTCGTTTTGGATTTTGGATGATGTAGGTGCCATACAAAGTTTGGGCAATCCTTCGAAAACCTTGGAAATCTATAAACCAAAAGACACTTATTTGCTATTTGGTGGAAGTGCCGATGAATATGTTCCAGGGTTGGGGCAAAACCCTAAAAGCGGGGTGACCTTAGACTATTATATCAACGTTGAAGCCGATAGTCTAGACCTGAAACTGGAAGTTTTACAAAACGGCGAGGTCATTCGAAGCTATACCAATAAAAAGGACAAGGAATTTAAATCGTGGCCCGGTGGCCCATCGAAACCCGAGGTCGTTCCTTCCAAAAAAGGATATAATAGGTTTACATGGGACTTTAGGCGCGAAACGCTACCTGCCGTTGAAAAAGTATTCAGTTATGGCAGTTATGAAGGTTCACGGGTCGGGCCTGGCGCGTATACCCTGCGCTTGACCATGGATGATACTATTGCAGAAACGGATGTAACGTTACTTGCCAATCCGAATGTGGAAGGGTCTCCCCAAGACTATACCGAACAACAACAGTTTTTAGAAGAAGTTGAAGGGGCCATTACCAACATTCACGAATCGGTAAACCAAATGCGCTCGGCCAAGACACAATTGGAAACCTATGCCAAATTGTTAAAAGAGAACGACAAAGCAAAAGAGGTGCTGGAGAAAGGAAAAACCTTATTGGAGCGTATAGACACTTGGGAAGCGAACCTGATTCAGCCCAAACAAAAAACGTTTCAAGATGTCATCAATTACCACAACCAATTGAACGCAGAATTCATGGAACTAAAAGACTATGCCGATGCGGCCGAACCGAAACTTACCCAAGGTGCCAAAGAAAGGTTACAAGATCTGAAGAACCAATGGACCACCTTTGCTACCGAGCGCGATGCTATAGTCGATACCGAGATGCAGGCCTATAATGAAGCGTACAGTGCATTGGGGCTACCAGCGATTATACTGTCTGAACGGTGATAACCGACCAAATCTTCAAAGCTCAAAACTACACGAAAACGCGCTTGCCGAAAGGCGAATATGAAAACTGTGTTTTTGAGGGCTGTGATTTTTCAAACGGGTATCTGGACAATCAAAATTTCTTGGAATGCGAATTTATCGATTGCAACCTCAGCAATGCCAACATAAGACATACCATTTTCAACGAGGTTTCCTTTTCGCATTGCAAGTTAATGGGTTTAAAATTCGAAGATTTAAACGATTTTTTAATTGCATTTCGGTTTAAGCATTGTACCCTAAACTTGTCATCATTTTTTAAGATGCCCTTAAAAAACATGGTCTTTTCAGATTGTAAATTCTTGGAAGCCGATTTTACCGAAGCCGACCTCACCAATGCCGTTTTCGATAGCTGTGATTTGGCCAGGGCCATTTTCAACCAGACCAATTTGCAAAAAGTAGATTTTACAAGAGCCCTAAATTATAGCATCGACCCAGAAAGAAACTCGCTTAAAAAGGCCAAATTTTCTTTGGATGGGGTTCACGGACTTTTGCAAAAATATGATGTGGTAATCGTATAATTTCATTGGTTTAATATCCCGTAAAGCAACGTAGGAAGCCCTTGTTGAAAAAAGTCGTTTACAAACGTTTATTTTGTATCTTGTTGTTCAAAATTCGCCATAAATGAGAAATTTGCTTTTTGCACTCTTAGTGGTAACCCTAGGCTGTAAGGCCCAAAACACGATGTCTTTACAACCTGGAGCCACTTCTCCAAAGGCGGATCTTACACAGGTCGCTTGGATGGAAGGCCATTGGAAAGGCGAGGCCTTTGGTGGCATAACCGAAGAAATATGGGGGCCTCCCCTTGGAGGTTCTATGATGTTCGTTTTTAAATTAGTAAACGAAGGCGCGGTCAGTTTTTATGAAATTGGTCATTTTAGGGAGGTCGACAGCTCTTTGGTCTTTGAATTAAAGCATTTTGACGGCGAACTAAAAGGCTGGGAAGAGAAAGAAGAGGTACAGATTTTCAAACTTGTAAAAATAGAAGGCAATCGTGCTTATTTTGATGGTTTTACGTTTGAAAACGTGAGTGAAAACGAGATAAACATTTATGGTCTGATGGAACATGACGATGGTACGTCAGAAGAAGTAATCTTTAATTACCAACGCCAATGAACCCCAAAAAAAAATGTTTGGAATGTGGCGCCGAGATCATGGGACGCGTAGATAAAAAATACTGCTCCGATGGGTGTAGAAACGCATATCACAACCGAACAAAACCGGAAAGCAAGAATTTAATACGCAATATCAACAATCGACTTCGAAAAAATTATAAGGTACTGGACGGCTTTAAACTGACCGATGGCAAGACCCGAACGACCAAGACACGCTTGCTTGATCAAAATTTTGATTTTGATTATATCACCAATCTTTATACTACCAAGAAAGGTACTACCTACTTTTTTGTATACGACCTAGGCTATTTACCTTTGGACAACGATTATTACATGATCGTGAAACGAGAGTAGGCCCCTAGCCCCCAAAGTGGGAATTCTTACTCGAATCTAAAAAATTAATGCTTTCCAAGGGAAAGCATTTTTTATTCACAACAGTTAGGGTTCACCCCTTTGGGGGAGTTAGAGGGAGCCTTTATTTCCAATTATGACCGCTAAGCCTCAGGGCCGCTACCACAATATCCTTTCTACTGATCTGGCCTACTAGAAGTCCGTCTTTCATAACGGGCAAACGTCTTCTATTGTGCTTGTCGAAAATTCCGGCAGCATCAAAAATACTAATGTCATGAGGTATGGTCTCTACTTCCTTGGTCATATATTTTTCGACACTTTTGTCTAAAATTGGTTGATTAAAGTATCGGCTTTCAGAAATCTGTTTCATACAATCCGCTTCAGAAATAATACCTACCAAAAACCCATCGCCGTTCAAAACAGGACCCCCTGAAATATTATATTTTGTAAATTGCTCCATAACCTCTAGAATGGATTGTTCAGGAGAGAAGGTCACCAATTTCTTTGTCATATAATCTGATACTAAAATAGGAGCATCAAACTCTTTTTTGGTCGCTTTGCGAACCCCTTGAAAACTCTTGATTCCCATATAATTTTAGGTTTAGGTTAATCTTAAATATAGTGATTCTCGCCGAATTATCTAAATTTTTGGGTGCAAATGATTAAACCGTGCTTAAATTTATACTTTTAGAAAATTAGATACCTGAATGAGAAAATTTGCCTTAGCGACTACATTATTACTCATAGTATTGGCCATTTATTGGGGGTTTCACGCATCTATGCCCAGTTACAATAAAGATGCTGGGCTTGCTAAAAGTTCCTTTTCTACCGATAGGGCTTTGGCACATGTAAAAGAACTATCTAAAAAACCACATGCCGTAGG
>JBATIN010000164.1:0-6199 GCA_049667765.1 Flavobacteriaceae bacterium | reverse complement strand
GGCTAGAACCCAGATTGGGGGCGAATATAAAATTGAACGCCTCTACCTCTGTAAAGGCAAGTTATGCCCGTTTGAACCAATATCTTCAGAACGTTTATAATTCTACGACCCCATTACCTACCTCTCGATGGAAAACCGCCGATCCATATATAAAACCGCAGGTCAGCGATACCTATGGTATTGGCATCTATAAAAATGTAAAGGACAATGCGATCGAATTGGGGTTAGAGGGCTATTATAGAAGCACCCAAAACAACCTTACCTATAAACCGGGCGCCGATTTTTTCTTGGAAGAGTTTTTACAGCGTGACGTGGTGCAGGGTGAAGGAAAAGCCTATGGCGTTGAATTTTCGTTAAAAAAATCTACGGGAAAAGTAAATGGGTGGCTCAACTATACCTGGGCGAGAAGTCTGATACGATCTAACAACGAGCAGTTGGCATTTAGGGTGAACAACAATAAATGGTATCCGTCAGATTTTGACAGGCCTCACGTATTTAACGGCACCATTAATTTTGAGGGGGATAAATACAACACTTGGAGCTTTAATTTTACCGGCCAGACCGGAAGGCCCTATACCGTGGCGAACAGCGTTTTCGACTTAAATACGATAGATGTACCCATATTCATTGAGCGAAACAATGCACGACTTAGGCCCTATCACCGTCTTGATTTTTCATGGAAAGTCGCCTACGGCGAAAAGGTAAACAGAAGATGGGTGGGGGACTGGACATTTACCATCTATAATCTATATAGCCGAAGAAATCCTTTTAATAATTTCTACACACAGCGCCAAGAAGGTATTGATTCCGATGTTTTTCTAGGTAGCCCATTGGGTACATACGAACTTTCTATTATGAACAGCCCTTTGTTTTCGCTCACCTACAATTTTGTATTCGATTAAACCTTATTTTTTAAGGAATTTGGTCTTGATATTTTGTTCTTGAGACCGTATCGAAATCATGTACATGCCACTTTCTAAATTAGATATGGGGATGTTTAGGGCATTGTTCTTTATTTCCCAATGATGTTGCAATACTGCATTGCCATACAGGTCTGATACGATTATTTCGGCTTTATTACTGTTTTGAAGTCCCAATACATTGACCACCGTAGTAGCCGGGTTGGGAAAAATCTTAACTTTTTGGGTTTGGGCCACTTCTTCTGAAGCAAGAGTGGTGCTAGGCTGCGATTGGGCCGAGATGTTCTGTTGATAGAACAGTATTAAAATAAATAAGAATAGAAGCTTTTTCACGATGTTCTTTGTTTGTGAATTCAGCTTCATATGATGTTCTGCTTATAACAACGCATTTCATCGATCATTCGTATTATTTTTTGAAAAGCTTAACAGTTACCGGGCTACTTTTATTCATTACATATACCCAAGACATGATTTGGGTTAGGTATCCAGATGAAAATGAAGACATTGCAACAAATGTTATGAACTTAACGGTAGGACAAAAGTTTTCCCTTTTGGGGGCAAGGTGCCTTAATGTGCCTCCAACCAATTATTACCTTCCCCTAGTTCTACATCTAAAGGCACCGATAATTTGTAGGCATTTTCCATCTCGGTTTTGACCATGACCTTGAGCTTTTCCATTTCGGGAATAAAGGCGTCGAAAACCAATTCATCATGTACTTGCAAGAGCATTTTGCTTTTATAGCTACCTTCGTCGAGCTTTTTGTGAATGTTGATCATGGCAATTTTGATAATATCCGCAGCGCTACCTTGGATGGGCGCGTTCACCGCATTACGTTCTGCGGCCCCACGTACGACTTGATTGCTGCCATTAATGTCTTTTAAGTACCTACGGCGGCCTAATACGGTTTGTACATAACCATGTTCGCGCGCAAAATCGATTTGGTCACTGATATAGTTTCTCAGTTTTGGATAGGTTTTATAATAAGTATCGATCAATTCTTTTGCTTCTGTTCGCGAAAGGTCGGTCTGGTTGCTTAAGCCGAAAGCGGAGACGCCGTATATGATACCGAAATTGACTGTTTTGGCATTGCTTCGTTGTTCTCGGGTAACGTCCTTTAGTGGAATATTGAATACCTTTGAAGCGGTAGAGGCATGAATATCTTCCCCGTTTTTAAAGGCTTCGATCATGGTGGTTTCATCGCTTAGCGCGGCAATGATACGTAGTTCTATTTGCGAGTAATCTGCTGCAAGCAATTTGTAATTTTCATCCCTTGGGATAAATGCTTTACGAACTTGACGCCCCCTTTCGGTCCTGATCGGGATATTCTGTAAATTCGGATTGTTGCTACTCAAACGACCCGTTGCGGCAACGGTCTGCATATAATCTGTATGGACTCTCCCGGTTGCTGGTTCAACCTGTAACGGAAGCGCATCGACATAGGTGCTCTTCAATTTGGCAAGACCGCGATAATCCAAAACATTTTGAATGATTTCATGGTCTTTGGCCAAATATGAAAGCACATCTTCTGCCGTAGAGTATTGTCCGGTTTTGGTCTTCTTGGGTTTGTCGACCAATTTCATTTTGTCGAACAAAATTTCTCCCAGTTGTTTCGGTGATCCAATGTTGAATTCCTCACCCGCATTGGCATATATTTTTTCTTCAAGACTGTTAATGTCAGAATCTAGATCTGAGGAAAGGGATTTTAAGAATTTCTCATCCAAATTAATGCCTTGCAACTCCATATCCGCCAGTACGTGTAATAAGGGAATCTCAATGGTATTGAAAAGTTCCTCAGTCTTTGCTTCGGCCAATTCGGGCTTGAAATGTTGCGCTAGCTGCAAGGTAATATCGGCGTCTTCAACAGCATATTCGGTTTGTTCTTGTAATGGCACTTCCCGCATGTTCATTTGGTTCTTGCCTTTTTTTCCAATAAGTTCGGTAATCGAAACGGGGGTATAGTTGAGGTAGGTTTCGGACAAAACATCCATATTATGCCGCATGTCGGGATTGATAAGATAGTGAGCCAACATGGTATCAAAGAATTTACCTTTTACTTTCACTCTATATTTATGCAATACTTTGATATCGTACTTAAGGTTCTGCCCTATTTTTTCAATATTTTCAGCTTCAAAGAAGGGACGAAGTTGCTCAATGATTTCTTGGGCCTCATTTTTCTTTTCCGGGAACGGAACGTAAAAGCCCTTGGTGGCCTCCCAAGAAAATGCGATACCGACCAATTCTGCGGTCAGCGGGTTTAAGCCCGTGGTTTCGGTATCGAAACAGACCGAGGTTTGCTTCATTAAATTCTGCATGAAGAGCTTCATGCCCATACCAGGCCCTATGTTTTGGTACACATGTGCAACATCTTTTATGGTTTTTCGGCTGTTTATTTCTTTAATCGTACCCGCTGCCATACTGGGGTCTGCCCCAAAAAGTGAAAACTGACCGCCCCCGGCCTCTTTCGCCTGCACTTTTGCGGTCGGAGTGCTGGTCACCTGGGTTTGTGGCGTATCATCTTCGCCTGAAAAAAGTTTAACAAACTGGTCTTTTAGCCTTCTGAATTCAAGTTCGTCAAAAATCGCCTGTACCTTTTCGTTATCAGGTACCGACATTTCGTAATCCTTAGCATCGAAAGTGACATCGCAATCTATACAAATGGTTGCCAATTTTTTGGATAAGATTCCTAACTCTTTGTTCGCTTCAACTTTTTCTTTCATCGCTCCCTTCAGCGTATGGGTATTTGCCAAAAGGTTTTCCATTGAGCCGAATTCGGCGATGAATTTTTTTGCAGTTTTATCGCCAACACCTGGTAGACCGGGAATATTATCACTGGCATCACCCATCATGCCCAAGTAATCGATAACTTGTTCTGGCCGTTCTACGCCAAAACGTTTTTGCACCTCGGGGATACCCCAAATTTCAATGCCGTTGCCCATTCTGGCGGGGCGGTACATAAAGATGTTTTCAGAGACAAGTTGGCCAAAATCTTTATCGGGCGTGACCATAAACACTTTGTAATCTTCTTTTTCGGCCTGTTTTGCCAAGGTGCCGATAATGTCATCGGCTTCCCAACCTTCGAGCACCACCACCGGAATATGCATGGCTTTCAATATATCTTGAATATAGGGCACAGCCACTTTAATAGCATCGGGAGTTTCGTCACGGTTCGCTTTATAGTCTTCGAACATTTCGGTGCGTTCTACACTACCACCTTTGTCAAAACAAACGGCCAAATGATCCGGCTTTTCACGTTTAATGACATCGAAAAGTGAATTCATAAAGCCCATTATCGCAGAGGTGTCCATTCCTTTTGAATTGATACGTGGGTTTTTAATAAGGGCATAATAGCCCCTAAAGATCAATGCATAGGCGTCGAGAAGAAAAAGTCGTTTTTGGTCTGCCATTGTTGGAAGTTAGAAATGCAAAATTACAGGTGTAAAGGTTTAAATGCTATAGTTTTTAAAAGTAGAAAAAAGAGTTAAGAAGGTCGAATTAAAACCGTTTTTTTTAAATTATTTAGGACTATAGAAAAATGGTATGTTCCAAGTGTTTTCAAAATCTTCCGATATTTTTTTACTTACTTTCAAATGATGTAGCCCTTCTGTTGATGCTGACAAAGAAATAAAGCCAATAAGACCAAATTGCGCTGTACTTGGGTGGTCAGTTTTTAAAAAATTGACAGTCAACAGCTTTTCGTCTAAACTGACATTAAGATAAGACTTATAACAATCTAATTTATCTTGCCACATTTTTTGTCTATCAGTATCATCGATAACATCGAAGCTGAATTTTGAAAGTTCGCATTGCTTGATCATACTATTCGTTTCATAATTGAATAAAGGAATAAAAAGTTTTATTGCATTGTCTGAAATAATTTCGGTTTGTATTTCTGGATGCAGTAAAAAATTCGATTCTGAGTTGTTGTCACTATAAAAGCTGCTATTTAGCCTACTTTTTTCTGGTTTATAATCAGAAGTGATAAGATATCGATAGTTTGATCCAATTAGTTTTGATCCGCCAAAAAATATCCCTATTAAGAGCATTAATATTACCATTTTCACCAAGCCTTTTTTCTTTTTAAAGTTAGATCCAAATAGCATCGATATCTGCATTATACTTTTGTAAAACGGGCCATAAAAAGGCACTGTCGCCCAGCGGGCATAAAGGAAATACAGATGTTGAATGGTTTCGTTTTTATGGAATTTTTTCATGTTCGCCGGAATGGAAACTAACAGACCAGCGAACAAAACAAAGGCCAACAAGCCTAAGGGGGCAAGTAATACCCAATCTGGTATTAAATCGCTCAACATGTTGAAAAGAATTAAGTAAAGACTAGAAGATATAGTTGCGAACGAGTATATTAACATAAAGGCAAAAGCCGCGGAAAAAATCACACTGCATAATTCATCTATTTTTGTAATACTGTCCTTAATATTTGGTAATACTTGTAGAATCTTTTTGGTATAAATAGGAGAGTAGGCACTATCTTCCAATCCATAGTCCGGAAATACCGAATTTAGCCCAACTAATCCGATCCAATAGGCTCTAAAGGCAAAATGGATCGCGAACATTGCAGCTAATATCCCAATGGCGAGATACCCAAATACCAGTATAAAATAACCTATTTCATACTGGCTTGGGTTTAGTCGATCAATAAATTGAATTAGTAGCCAGTCTAAGGCCGAAAAAGACTTTAAAATAGCAAAAATAGCGACCGCCGACACTAAGAGTTCGGCCTCCCAGCTTTCATTTTTTAGCCGTTGCAGCCAGTTTTGCGGATCTGCATGTTCTAGATGTTCCATTTCTTGGCAGGGGTGTTTTAGGTGTTTAGAAAACTGTTCACTTCGGTATTGACCTGGCCTTGATCGGTGTATTTACTGTAACTGAAGCCTGGATGTATACAATAGCCGCCGGTCTCTCCATTTTTATTGATCGCAATAAAGCCGATCTGAAAATCATCACGATCTTTATTTTTTTCCATAATGCGTTTTACGCCTTCTTCGCAGGCCTCTTGGGGTGATTTGCCTTGGCGCATTAATTCTACAATCAAAAAACTGCCGACCATACGCACTACTTCTTCACCTACCCCTGTGGCCGTGGCGCCACCCACTTCATTGTCGATAAACAGGCCGGCCCCGATTATCGGGGAGTCGCCCACACGCCCTGCATATTTATAGGCCATGCCACTCGTGGTACAGGCCCCCGCTAAATCGCCGTTTTTATCAATGGCCAACATGCCAATAGTGTCGTGGTTTTCTATGTTTATAGGAGTTTCATA
>JBATIN010000163.1:0-8866 GCA_049667765.1 Flavobacteriaceae bacterium | reverse complement strand
GTGCTTACCAAAATACTAACGTTAAGGTGCATGTCTTTTTATGAACAGATTACGACCTGTTTAAAGTCTTTTAGCGCTAATACCCTAAGTATGAATTGGACATAAAAAACCCGGTCGAATGCCGGGTTTTTACTTATGCTAAATTACTTGTTACTTTGTTTACATTTTTATCAGCTTAAATTCAGATCTACGGTTGACCTTATGTTTATCTTCAGGACATCTGGTATGGTCATCGCATTCATTCAACAGATTGGCCTCACCAAATGCTTTTGTTTGCAACCTTTCGGGATCGATTCCTTTATCCACCAAATAGGCCTTGGTTTTCTCCACCCGACGTTCAGAAAGCCACTCGTTATAGTCTGCCGTGCCCCTAGAGTCGGTATGCGAAGAAATCTCCAAATGTATACCTTCGTTTTCTTTCAATATAGTGTTTAATGAATCAAGCACTGTTTTCGATTTACTATTTATGTAGGATGAATTCAAATTAAAATAGGCATACCCTAAGGCATTGACCCTATTTTCTAGTAGTTGTTTTTTAGCGCGTTCTGCATCCACTTTTGCTTTTTCAACAGCTGCCAGCCTGGCTTCTTCTTTTTCATGGGCCAAACGTTCGGCTAGGGCGGCTTCTTCCATATTGCGTTTCACAGTGGCAATGGAATCTTGAACCCGCTGCCTTTCTTTTTCCAAGGCATCGATCATGGCCAATTTTTCAACACCTTTTTTAGAAAGCCCTTTTTCAATACCAAATTGGTATACCACCCCGGCGGCGTGCTGTATATGATTGGTAGCACCGTTGTCTCCAATGGCCCATTTTCCAGAAGAATTAAAGTCTAGCCCCCAGCGATCATTGATCCAAGTTCTAAAACCAACTACGGCATTATACGTACCCCTTGGCTTATTATTCGCGTCGGCATACCCTAAGCCTACCCCAAGATATGGGTCGAACCAAGCCGTTTGGCCAATAAGGGCATTAAGGTCGTAGGAGATTCTGGTATCTAAGGCAAGGTAATTGACATCGTCTGGTTGTATTGAACCGTCGATAATCTTGCCTTTTTTGTATTTGTTGAAAGACCCAATGGCCTCCAGACCAATGCCGCTCTTAAAATAACGGCCAATACTCAGGCGTGATGGGTAGGGCAACATATTCCATTGCGTGTCAACGGAAAGTAATTGATCGAATACGTCACCTGAATCGTCTACTATATTGTAGCCAACACCGAACATCCAAGAACTTTGAACAATACTATCTTTAGCAGTAAGCTGCAAGCTGTCTTGAGAATACATTGAGGTATAAGCGAAAAGTGCTAAACCTACCATGTACAGGGTAGATTTTTTCATAGGTTAAGATTTTAGGACTATTAAGACCTTAAAATTATAACCATTACCTATCTAAATCAACAAAGCCCTTTGAACAGTACATTTTTTCGATAGACGACAAATTTGACTTAAAATGTAGTTTATTTCTTTAATTCGAAGATGATTTCCTTATCGGTAAGTGGCATCTTATATACGCAGAACGGACTTATACTTGCAGTCATGTTCGTTTTTTTTACCACAGTGTCCGAACTAGGCCCAAATACTATTTTTTTATCGGTTTCTTGTAGTAAAAGAAGCTCAGGACGAAGATTACCCGTTACTTCACCACTGCAATAGATAACCACCATTTCTTTAGAGAAATCGATTTCTGGTACCGGAAGCCCAGGTTTTCTGGTGCGATTCACTTTTGAAAAAAACGAATTTAACGCTTTAGTATTCGTGATTATCAAGGTCTCGGCAACGTCTGATCCACTGTAGTTATCACGTATCACTAGACTCAAGGGATTTTTTACATTGGCTTTCAAATCATTAGCCTTTTTATCGGTTACTTTTTTATGGCCGTTACAAGAGGTTATGATCGCTAACAAAATGAGTAAAGTATATTTCATTTCCTATGAGTACGATTTATTGAACCTACTTTGGTATGCCTTTTCATAAACTTCTTCATACAAAGGCAAAACCTTAGAAATATCGAACCTATGGGCCTCTGCGACCGCATTTTCCTTAAATTGTTCCAATACCTTGGGGTCGCTTAATATTTTCAGCGCATTGGCGGCCATATCGTCCACATCGCCCACGTCACTTAAATATCCGGTTATCCCATGTAGGTTAACTTCAGGAATACCTCCCGTATTACTTGAAATTACAGGAACTTTGTTTACCATGGCCTCCAAGGCCGCCAAACCAAAGCTCTCGGATTCGGATGGGAGGAGAAAAAGATCGGAAAAGCACAATATTCTATCTATTTCATTGCTGTTTCCGAGAAAAAGCACCTTTTCATGTATCCCCAGCTTTTCGGTCAAAAATTCGGCATGCTCTTTTTCGGGGCCTTCACCCACCATTACCAATTTAGCCGGAAGTACCTTTTGTATTTTATTAAAAATATGAATCACATCAGGTATTCGTTTCACTTTTCTAAAATTACTGATATGCGTTATTATCTTCTCATTATCATTGGCCATTAAGGATCGTTGACAATCTTTAAAAGAAGTACTATATTTTTTAGAATCGATAAAATTGGGGATTACCCTGATGTCTTTTTTAATGTCGAACAATTCTAAAGTCTGTTGTTTCAAGCTTTCTGAAACCGAAGTTACTACATCGGACTGATTGATACTAAAGGTTACTGCGGGTTTGTAAAATGGATGTTTACCTACTAATGTGATATCGGTACCGTGCAATGTAGTAATCATAGGCACATGAATATTTTCCTCCTCCAACATTTTTTTGGCCATATAACCCGCATAGGCATGGGGTATGGCGTAGTGTACGTGCAGTAATTCTATACCATATAATTTGATGGTGTCGACCAATTTGCTTGACAGGGCCAACTCATAAGGTTGATAGTGAAAAAGGGGGTACTCGGGCACATGTACTTCATGAAAATGAATTTTGCTGTTCAAGAGTTCAAGCCGTACCGGCTGTCTGTAGGTTACAAAATGAACCTCGTGTCCCCTATTGGCAAGGGCAATGCCTAATTCAGTGGCTACAACTCCACTTCCGCCAAAGGTTGGGTAACATACAATCGCTATTTTCATCGGTACAAATTTAGTGAAATCTGATCGCTCAGTCGAACTCATATTCTCCTAATTACGCCCTATAGCGTTAAGAATGCGTTAAAACCCTAATCCATTAATTGATTATGGCATCATAAATAGCATGCTGAATCCTAGTTCTAAGCCCTGTTTTTATCAGCAAAGTATTTGAAGCAGTTGGATAAGTTCTATTGGAAAGAAATACATATACCAATTCCTCTTCCGGGTCTGCCCAAGTGTAGGTGCCGGTAAAGCCGCTATGGCCAAAGCTTTTTCTTGAAACACATTCACATGCCGGCCCGCCACGGCCTTTGGGTTCGGGCTTATCAAAACCCACGCCCCGTCTTACATTTTTATCACAGAAATAACACGTATTGAACTTTTTAACGGTTCTCACGTCAAAAAACCGTTCTCCGCCATAATACCCGTCCTGCAAGTACATTTGCATAATTTTGGCCACATCATTGGCATTACTGAACAACCCGGCATGACCGCCAACCCCGCCCTGCATTGCCGCGCCCATATCATGAACATATCCCTGAACGGTTTGGTACCTATAATACTTATCTATTTCAGAAGGTACAATGGTGTTTTTTGGAAACTTCTCCAAAGGGTTAAATGCCGTGTGCGTTGCCCCGATCGGGCGATATAAAAATTCATCTGCGAGCTTATCTAGTCGCGCATGGTTCGTTTGCTCTATATACTTTTTCATGACATAGTAGGCAATGTCGCTGTATCGGTACCGATTCGATTTCAGTTCTTGACGGCCGATTCTATCATAAATGGAATCTTGGTAAACATCGGCAAGAAAGAGGTCATCCGACACCTTTATGGTAAAACCATCCGTTGGTGCCTCACGATAAAACTCTTTTGAGGGTTTTCTTTTTTCATCGAGGGTACTGACATAAAACGCAATCCATGATGGCAGTCTGCCGTAATGTGAAAGGGCCTTTAATACGGTTACATTTTTAAGCTCCGAATCTTCATAAGTAGGCAATAGTTTCTGAAAAGTATCATTCAAGGCAATTTTACCTTCTTCCTCCATTTTCATGATTATGGGAAGCGTAGCCAATATTTTGGTAATCGAGGCTAAATCATAAATATCGTCCGTGCCGATCTCCGAGTCCGATTCATAGGTAGGTTTTCCAAAACCTTTATTATATATCACTTTTCCTTTTCGGGCCACCAGCACTTGTGCCCCTGGATACATCAGGGAATCAAGCCCATCTTGTACCAGCTTGTCCACCTCGGCCAATTTAGAACTGCTCATTCCCACGCGTTCAGGCCTACTATAGCCTAATCGCTTCAGCGATTCAAGTGTTATCTGGGTGTTCACTGGAAATTCTTTGTTTACCGAAACTGGTAATTTTCCTTTGGCCGGTATGGCGCCGAAAATTAATTGTGCCGTTTTTTCTTGGGCCAAGGTGCTATTCTGGTAGGCTACCACTACCCCATCGATATTTTTAAACGAATCAACCTTTAATAAAGCATATGGTTTTGCAAATACCGACAGAATAACGTTAGACGTTCTTTCTTTAGCTATTTCTTCTAACCAGAAAATTTCGTTCTTTGAAAAATCGTAAGGTTTCCAAGGGCTTTCGTTGCTTTTATGTAAACCAATAATAACGAGGTTATATTCTTTTAATTTATCTTTCAAGGTAGCGATGTCCTTTCCGTTGACCTGATCGACGGTAGCATACTTGTTCAATTCGGTAATAAAGGCATTGCTGTTGTCGTCTCCGAACTTGACATAGGCAATTTTCTTATTTTCAAGCTTTTTAATGCCCATAAGGTAATAATCGTTCTTTACTATGGTGATGGCATTTTCAATGGCCTCTTCATAAACCAAATCATCATCCAAAGTATTTAGGTCTTCATATAAATTGGTCAAATCGACAAACCGATCTTTGTTCAGCCCAACTTTATACTTGGCCAAAAGAATTTTTTTGACTGAACTTGCCAGGCGTTCTTCGGTAATTTTTCCTTTTTCAAAAGCCTCAATTAATTTTTCTTTTGCCTTTTCAACTTCGGTAGGCATTAGGAGAATATCATTACCTGCCATAAAAGCATCAAGTTCTACTTCCCCTTTTTTTCCATGGTCGGCTACGCCCTTCATGTTAAGCGCATCGGTAAAGACCAAACCGTTAAACCCCATTTCCTCTTTCAATAGCCCTGTAATAATTTGTTCCGATAAAGAGGAAGGAAGGTCCTTTTTGGATTCTAAACTGGGAATACTCAAATGGGCCACCATTACACTGCTCAACCCTGCTTCAATTGTTTTTTTAAACGGATATAGTTCAATACTATCAAGACGTTGTTTGGAAAACTCGAGCACCGGAAGCGAATAGTGCGAATCGGTAGCCGTATCGCCATGTCCTGGAAAATGTTTCCCACTGGTAAGTACTCCTGCCTTTTCCATTCCTTTGACCATGGCAATGCCCTTTTGGGCTACATTTTCGCGATCTTCCCCAAATGAACGATTCCCGATAATCGGGTTATCAGGATTTATGTTGATATCCAATACCGGTGCAAAATTGATATGCACCCCTAGGCGTTTGGCATGCTTGCCAATTCGGTTGCCCACTTTTTCTACAATGGTATTATCTTCAATGGCACCTAAGGTCATATTCCAAGGAAAGGCGTAGGTAGAGTCTAGACGCATGGCAAGGCCCCATTCGGCATCCATCCCAATAAGTAAGGGCGTTTTTGAAGCTTTTTGAAAGGTATTGGTCAACTTGGCCTGTTTCACTGGCCCGCCGGGTAAAAATATCACTCCCCCGATTTTTTCTTTCTCGATTAAGGCTTTGATTTTATCGGCGTCGGTCTTATTACCGTTCGAAGCGATACTGACCATAAACAATTGCCCGACCCTTTCATCGAGCGACATGGCATCATACTGGGTATCTACCCATTTTTGTTGGGCAACGCTATCTTTTGTGACCAACGGGCTTTTTTGCCCATAGGCCGATAGCATCAGAAATAAGAATAAAATAAAAGTAAAAAAACGCATAGTAAGATTGGTGTATGGAAATAACTAAAAACCGTACTAATTATTGCACTTAACCTAGTAATGTATTCGGTGAACGCAATCTTCTGAAATACCGTAAGCGTAGTTAATTTACATGAATCGGGCATGCCAACTCTCTGCGGCGGGTACTTCCCAATGCTCGGAATATTCCAGTTTATTGGCTACCAAGTTGTTAAACACGATAGTATTCTTGGAGACCGCCTTTTGGCGCGCCATCTTTTTGAAATCTACCAAAGATTTATACGCTATAAAATCGCCCTGTTTATAAGAAACATTCATTTTATCGAGCAGTTCTATATTGTATTGTTTTTCAAGCTGTTGAATAAAATGTACCGAAGCATCTATAGAACAGCCCGATGCCGAGGTTTTGGACTGGTCTAATGCAATAACGATAAACCGCTGATATCGAAGTTCATATCCAGCCTTTAGTTCACTACCGTGAGCCGTCCATTGTTGTATAAAGGAATCGAGGGCTACCTTGATCTCTTTTAGCTCGTTTTCCGTTAAACTTCTGTTGCCCTGGTAAATCCAAACCCTGGCATCATCTGGCAACGTATCAAAATCTACTAACATATTTTTTTATTTGGGATGTCAATTAAAATGCACTTCCAATACCTACAGATCCGCAGCATTTGCGATAAGTTCGGCAATGTCCATTACTTGAACGGATGCTTCCTTTTCCTTGTGCTTTACACCATCCGTAATCATGGTATTGCAAAAAGGACAGGCCGCTGCAATGATTTCCGTTTGTGTTTCCAAGGCCTGTTCAGTACGTGCGATGTTCACTTCCTTATCTCCTTTCTCCGCTTCTTTGAACATTTGGGCACCTCCGGCCCCACAACATAGTCCTTTTTTCTTACAGTTCTTCATCTCCACTAATTCTGCATCGAGCTTACGGATCAATTCCCTGGGTGCTTCATAGATGTCATTGGCACGGCCCAAATAACATGGATCATGGTAGGTAATGCGTTTTCCTTTGTATTTACCGCCTTCCAAGGTAATACGGCCATCTTCTAAAAGCTGTTTTAAAAATTGGGTGTGGTGCACTACTTCATAAGTGCCGCCCAATTCAGGATATTCATTTTTAATGGTATTAAAACAATGTGGGCAAGCCGTAACAATTTTCTTTATTCCATAGGCATTCATTGCCTCAATATTAGTGACCGCCTGCATTTGGAACAAAAACTCATTGCCTGCTCTCTTCGCGGGGTCACCCGTACACGTTTCCTCAGCCCCTAAAACGGCATAAGTGACCTTGGCTTGGTGTAAAATTTTAATAAATGCCTTTGTGATTTTTTTTGCCCTATCATCAAAACTGCCCGCGCAACCAACCCAGAATAGAACTTCAGGGGTCTGCCCCACGGCAAAAAGTTCTGCCATGGTTGGTACTTTTATTTCTTGTGAATTCAAAATTTCAAGTTTAAAGTTAAAGGTTCACTACTGCCAAATGGTAATAACGCAAAAATCTAACCAGACCCACCAAATGCGAATCGTTTAGCATTGCTCACGATATTTATTTTTCATCGGCCCAATTAAGGCGATCCATCTGATTAAAAGGCCAAGGTGCCCCGTTGTTCTCAATATTGCCCATCATCGCATTTAGCTCAGCAGGGGCCGCCGATTGTTCCATGACCAGATACTGGCGCATTTCCATAATTATCGACAAAGGATCTATACTCACCGGACAAGCCTCTACACATGCGTTACAAGAAGTACAGGCCCAAAGTTCTTCCCTTGTAATGTAATCATCTAAGAGCTGTTTGCCATCATCGACAAATTGCCCTTTGTTTTTATCGATATTATGACCCACTTCTTCAAGACGGTCACGCGTATCCATCATTATTTTTCTAGGCGATAGTTTTTTACCGGTCTGGTTTGCCGGACATTCACTTGTACACCTTCCGCACTCGGTACAGGTATAGGCGTTGAGCAATTGCACCCAAGATAGATCGCGAACGTCAGACGCCCCGAATTTTTCAGGCGCCTCGGCTCCTTCGGCAGGTGCCGCAAAAGGATCAGCGGATGGATCCATCATCAATTTAACTTCCTTGGTTACGGCCGCATTATTTTTAAACCTTCCTTTAGGGTCCAATTTTCCATAAAAAGTATTCGGAAAAGCCAATAGAATATGTAAATGCTTGGAATAATAGAGGTAATTCAAGAAAAATAAAATTCCAATGATATGTAACCACCATGCACTACGCTCAACCAAAACCAAGGTTGACGTCGTCATATTTTCAAAAATGGGCACTAAATATTGACTAATTGGAAAAGCCCCTGCTTGAGAGTAGTGGTCGACCCCAAGCTGCTGTAACCGAAAATCACATGCGTTCATGGTCAAGAACAACATCATCAAAACAAATTCTATATACAGGATTAGATTACCATCTTGCTTTGGCCATCCCTTCATTTCAGGTTTCAGGAAACGGGCCAACCGTATGAGGTTACGTCGTATCCAAAAAATTACAACCGCAACAATAACCAATAAAGCCAAAATTTCGAAGGAAGCAATAAGAAAGTCGTACAGGCCTCCAAGCGAAGAAAAAATACGATGGGTACCCAATAGCCCGTCGATGATAATCTCTAAAACTTCTATATTGATTATTATGAACCCAACGTACACGATGATGTGAAGCAGCCCTGCGATAGGTCTTACCACCATTTTGGTCTGCCCCAAGGCAATACGGGCCATATTGTTCCAACGCTTAGCGCTATGATCCGACACGTCTACATTTTTGCCTAGTTTAATGTTTCTGCGCAGTCGTTT
>JBATIN010000162.1:0-2417 GCA_049667765.1 Flavobacteriaceae bacterium | reverse complement strand
AAAAAACCAAAATGCCCTGCCAGTTAATCTGGCAGGGCATTTTTTAGCATTTAAATCCTATTATAATATATAATCTGTATTTACAAAGTTCGAAAGTTTAGCTTCCAACAATTGCTGGATCGTTTCGTTGTTCAGTTCATTGTCCTTAAACGCAACAAAGGTTCGTATAGAAAAGGAGCGCAAGGCATCGTGAACACTTAGCGTAGCTTGTGCCGAATCTTTCCTTCCTGTAAAGGGATATACATCCGGCCCTCGTTGGCAAGAACTATTGAGGTTTACGCGACAAACCAAGTTGACCAGAGTATCGATCAGAGGGGCAAGCGTGTAAATATCCTTACCAAAAAGACTGACCTGTTGCCCGTAATTGCTTTCGGCCATATCATCCAAAGGTTCTTCGATATCTGAAAAGGAAAGTACGGGGATCACCGGCCCGAACTGCTCTTCTTGATAGACACGCATGTCTTTGGTAACCGGGTACAGCACGGCTGGCCATATAAAATTATCAAAACGTTTTCCGCCTTTTTTATTCATGATCTTGGCCCCTTTGGCCAAGGCATCATCGATCAGTTCTTGAATATAGTCCGATTTATCCGGTTCGGGCAAAGGAGTCAGTTTTACCCCATCATCCCAAGGGTTGCCGAACTTTAGACCATCAATGGCTTCAGAAAAATGCTGCAAAAAGGTTTCACGAATTTCTTCATGTACATAGACCACTTTAAGGGCCGTACACCGCTGTCCGTTAAAGGATGTAGTTCCGGCTACAACCTCGTTAATGGTCAATTTCATATCGGCATCCGGCAGAATAATGGCCGGGTTTTTGGCCTCTAGGCCCAATACCAATCGCAACCGATTACTTTTAGGGTGTTGGTTCTGCAACGCATTGGCCGATCTACTATTGCCGATCAAAGCCAACACATCGACTTTTCCGGTTTGCATTATGGGTGCCGCCACTGCCCTACCTCTTCCGAATAGTATATTGATGACTCCTTTCGGAAAGCTATTTTGAAAAGCCTCCAATAAAGGTGTAATCAAAAGCACGCCGTGCTTAGCGGGTTTAAAAATGGCCGTATTCCCCATAATGATTGCAGGTATCAACAGGGCAAACGTTTCGTTCAACGGGTAGTTATAAGGCCCAAGGCACAAAACAACCCCTAAGGGGCCTCGTCTGATATGGGCATAGACACCGTCATGTTTCTGAAATTTAGCGGAATTACGATCTAATTGTTTATAATCTTCGATAGTATCATAGATGTAATCGACCGTTCTATCAAATTCCTTTTCTGAATCAGGTAGGGATTTCCCAATTTCCCACATCAATAATTTTACGATTTCAGCCCGCTTGGTCTTCATTTGGCCCGCAAACTTTTCCATGCATGCGATACGATCTTTTACATGCATGGTCGGCCAAACCCCTTGCCCACGATTATAGGCGCCCATTGCGGCATCTAATGCTTCCAAGGCTTCAACTTCCCCCATATCAGGGGTGCTGCCCAAAAGTGTAGGTGCAAAGGTTGCCGTCGAAGATATGGTAGAAAACACCTCGGTCATTTTTCCATTCCATTGTTTTAATTCTCCGTCAACCAAATATTCTTTTTGGTGAATGGGATTCTCAATATGGAATTCTTTTGGGATCGCGGTTTTGAACATGTCTACAGGTATAAGGTTAATGATAGATGATTACGAAGCGCCAAGCAATCTGTACTTGTCGTGTTTGCAAGTGTCAGATTGCTTTGCTTCGCTCGCCATAACGTATTATACGATGGGTTTCATCGCCGTCATAGAAGCCCTTAAACGAGCACCTACTTTTTCAACGGGATGATCTCGTAACACTTTGTTTACCACGATCAACTTGGCATTATCGACTTGATTCGATTTGCCCTCGCCATATTTTTTACCGATTACATCCGTGTCAATTTTCTTCATAAAATTGGCCAACAAAGGCTTACAGGCGTGATCGAAGAGATAACAGCCGTACTCGGCGGTATCGGAGATTACCCGGTTCATTTCAAAAAGTTTCTTTCTGGCGATGGTATTTGCGATCAACGGAGTTTCGTGCAACGACTCGTAATACGCCGAATCGCCGATAATGCCCGATTCGGTCATACTTTCAAAGGCCAATTCTACCCCGGCACGTACCATGGCCACCATCAATACACCGTTGTCATAGAATTCTTGCTCCGAAATTTTAGTGCTTCCTGCAGGTGTTTTTTCAAAAGCGGTATTCCCAGTGGCAGCTCTCCAGGTCAAGAGGTTTTTGTCATCATTGGCCCAATCTTCCATCATCGTTTTTGAAAAGTGCCCTGTCATAATATCGTCCATATGTTTATGGAAAAGAGGACGCATAATATCCTTTAATTCTTCGGATAGTTCAAACGCCTTTATTTTAGCAGGATTTGATAACCGATCCATCATATTGG
>JBATIN010000161.1:0-4872 GCA_049667765.1 Flavobacteriaceae bacterium | reverse complement strand
ATATTATTCTGGCCGATGAAATAAACAGAACGCCACCCAAAACCCAAGCCGCGTTGCTGGAAGCCATGCAAGAACGGGCTGTTACCATTGCAGGGCAGCAGCACAAGTTAGCTCTGCCTTATTTTGTTTTGGCCACCCAAAACCCTATTGAACAAGAAGGTACCTACCCATTGCCAGAAGCGCAGCTCGATAGGTTTATGTTTGCCATAGAGTTAAAATACCCATCAATAGCCGAAGAAATTCAAGTCGTTAAAGCTACGACCGCGGATACCACAGTGAATATAAAAGCCCTTTTCGATGCTGAAGAGATTTTAGAGATACAGCATTTGGTACGTAGGGTTCCAGTACCTGAAAATGTGATTGAGTATGCGGTAAAATTAGTTAACAGTACACGGCCCGCTCTTGATTCTGCTTCCGAATATGTCAAACAATATATAGATTGGGGTGCAGGTCCAAGAGCATCACAAAACTTAATTTTAGGCGCAAAGGCCCATGCTGCGGTTCGAGGTAAATTTTCACCCGATATTGAAGACGTACAGGCCATTGCCATGGGCATTCTTCGCCATCGAATCATAAAAAACTACAAGGCCGAGGCCGAAGGTATCTCTGAGGAAGATATAATCAGAAAATTACTCTAGACACCATACTTTAAATCAATTGTTATTTGAAGAATTACAAATAATAGCTCGATCAGCATGCCCCTTAATTATCAAATTATAAAAAGCGACGTAATCAAGCGGCAAAAATTTTATTACCCCCCAGTATTTTCTTAATTTCGTTAAATTACTAAAAACAGAAAATATGGCATTTGATATTGATATGATCAAGGGTGTTTATGCCACCATGGCAAAAAGAGTAAACAAGGCCCGAGAAATTGTTGGCAGACCCCTTACCCTTTCAGAAAAAATTCTTTATTCCCACCTATGGGAAGGTACGCCTACCAAAGCCTTTGCAAGAGGTAAAGACTATGTTGATTTTGCTCCCGACCGTATCGCCTGTCAAGATGCAACAGCGCAAATGGCATTACTGCAATTTATGCAGGCCGGCAAGAAAAAAGTAGCCGTACCGACAACGGTACATTGTGATCATTTGATTCAGGCAAAGAGTGGTGCCGCGGCCGATTTAAAAAGTGCGAATACGACCAGTGCCGAAGTTTTTGATTTTCTTGAATCGGTATCCAATAAATACGGAATCGGTTTTTGGAGACCGGGCGCAGGGATTATACATCAAGTTGTTTTAGAGAACTATGCATTTCCGGGTGGTATGATGATCGGTACCGATTCACACACCGTAAATGCAGGTGGACTAGGTATGGTAGCCATTGGAGTAGGAGGGGCAGATGCTGTTGATGTAATGGCCGGCATGGCCTGGGAATTAAAATTTCCGAAATTGATCGGAGTAAAATTAACTGGAAATATTTCTGGTTGGACAGCACCAAAGGATGTTATCTTGAAAGTAGCCGAAATATTGACCGTAAAAGGAGGTACTGGAGCTATTGTTGAATATTTTGGCCCTGGGGCAACGGCATTATCCTGTACCGGGAAAGGAACCATTTGTAACATGGGGGCTGAAATAGGAGCAACAACCTCAACTTTTGGGTACGATGCATCCATGGAGCGATACTTAAGGGCTACGGACCGTGCTGAGGTTGCTGATGCTGCCAACAAGGTAAAAGAACATTTGACCGCTGATGTAGAAGTTTATGCCAATCCTGAGAAGTACTTTGATCAAGTTATAGAAATCGACCTATCAAAATTAGGGCCGTTATTGAATGGACCGTTCACACCAGATCTATCAACACCGGTAGGTAAAGCCATGACCGTTAAAGCAAAAGCCAATGATTGGCCAATGGTGGTAGAATGGGGTTTAATTGGATCGTGTACCAACTCTTCTTACGAGGATCTTTCACGAGCCTCGTCCATAGCACAACAGGCCTTGGACAAAGGTATTAAGATGAAATCGGAATTAGGGATCAACCCAGGTTCAGAACAAGTTCGTTATACCGCCGAACGCGACGGAATTTTAGGTGTATTTGAAAAACTGAATGCTAAAATATTTACGAATGCCTGTGGACCATGTATTGGCCAATGGGCGCGATATAGTGATCCTAAAAATGCACCGAAGAATAGTATTGTGCATTCTTTTAACAGAAACTTTGCGAAGCGTGCTGATGGTAACCCCAACACCCACGCATTTGTTGCTTCGCCTGAATTGACAGCGGCAATTGCCCTTGCTGGCCGTTTGGATTTTAATCCGTTAACCGATGCCTTGATCAACGAAAAGGGAGAAAAAGTAATGCTTGACGAGCCAAAAGGATGGGAATTGCCTCCAAAAGGTTTCGAAGTGGAAGATGCAGGCTACTTGGCCCCAGATGAAGATGGATCAAAAATTGAAGTGAAGGTAAGTCCAACTTCAGAGCGTCTACAGTTACTTGAGCCCTTTGTGCCGATTAAGGATAAGGATCTTATGGGAGTAAAATTATTGATAAAGGCCTTTGGAAAATGTACCACCGATCATATTTCTATGGCCGGACCATGGTTGCGTTTTAGAGGTCATTTAGATAATATTTCAAATAACTGTTTAATCGGTGCCGTCAATGCTTTTGGTAAGAAAACCAATTTTATAAAGAACCAATTGTCTGGCGAGTTTACAGGGGTGCCAGATGCAGCAAGAGCGTATAAGGCTGCAGGCGTGAAAACCATTGTTGTGGGAGACCATAACTATGGTGAGGGGTCATCTCGCGAACATGCTGCAATGGAGCCAAGACATTTAGGGGTTGCCGCCGTATTGGTAAAATCGTTTGCCCGAATTCACGAGACGAATTTAAAAAAGCAGGGCATGTTGGGCTTGACTTTCGCGAACGAAAGCGATTATGATTTAATTCAAGAAGACGATACCTTCAACTTTGTTGACATCGCAGATTTTGCTCCAGGAAAACCATTGAATATTGAGGTAGTACATGCCGATGGCAGCAAAGATAACATCGTGGCGAACCATACTTATAATGCCGCCCAAATAGGCTGGTACAGAGAAGGTTCGGCCTTGAATGTAATTAAACGAGAGAATGCTTCGTAATAGCGAATAACATACATATACGCATTTAATAAATAAGAAAAACTCCTGATTTTGATCGGGAGTTTTTTAGTTTTGGCGGAAGTTAGCTACTTCGGGGAAAGCCCAGGAGGCAGTCGGGAGGTAACAATTTTAATACTTCGAGGCAAACCTCGGAGCATTTTAATCTCGATTATCGAGTAAAATCATCTATGAAAAAGAGTTCGATTTATACACTGTTAGTAATTGCATTAGTATTATCTTTTTTTGTAACTCCTTTAGGAGATTTCAGCAAAGAGCTATTGAACAAATGGTATGCAACCTCACCTACCGTAATTTCTGCTGAAAATAGGGGTAGCATTGAGAATTATAATTGGAAGCTCAAAGATGCGGACTGGAAAGTTTTTAGCTTTGAGCGCTCAAAAGGCAAAGTTGTTTTTATCAACTTTTGGGCTTCCTGGAATTTGCCCTCACGAGCACAGATGGACGATATTCAAAAATTGTACGATCGGTATAAAGGTAAGGTCGATTTTTATATTATTACCGACGAAGAAAGGGCGCTTCCGGAAGAGTTTATGGCTAGAAAAGGATACACTTTTCCCATTACCTATCAAATTATTGGTGAAGCAACACCTTTAGAACTCTTAAAGTCCCCAGGATCATATATTCTAGATAAAAAAGGAAATATTGCGGTTCATCAAAATGCAATATCTGACTGGGACAATTCTACGGTCTACCATCTAATAGATCAGCTTCTTCAAGAAAAATAAGCTACTTTCTAAAATATTTGAAGGGTACGAATAACATTCCAAAACATTCACCGTCTTCTTTCCCCAAATGTTTGTGGTGCATTTTATGGGCCCGTCTCACCCCTTTGGCATACCAATTATTGGCATTTCTAAACAGCTTGAAACGTTGATGAATGAAAATATCATGCACTAAAAAATAGGCAATGCCATAGGCCAAAATGCCCAAACCTAAGGGCCAGCCATACCAAAAATCGGTCTGTGCCCCTAAATAAAAAAATACGATGCTCACAATGGCATAAAAAATAAAGAAAGCATCGTTTCTCTCGAACCATGAATCATGGTCTTTTTTATGATGGTCTTTATGCAGGCTCCAAAGAAACCCGTGCATGATATACTTATGGGTAAACCATGCCATAAATTCCATGACCAAAAAAGTACCCAATAGAATACCTGCACCTATTAATAGCTTCATCTTAGAACAAATTTAGTTTATAATTCACGTATGATTTTGCCAAAAGTCCAAATTTTTCATAGTTGGGTACGCGTATTCTTGTGTTTTTAATCTCTAATGAAGGGGTGTTTTCAAGTTTTTTTAGAAGTTGATAGTAATACTTGTATGCGGTATAGACTCCGAATTTGGCTTCCGGCGGTAGTAAAACAATACCTGAGTACCCCAATCGAAAGTCTTCTTTGATTTCTTCAATGATTCGAAGTTTCGATGCTTCGTCGAGTTCCTTTAAATTTGTTCCCGGAAAATACGAACGGTTCAAATATTCAAAGTCGGCCTTCAGATCTCTTAAAAAATTGACTTTTTGAAAGGCCGAACCTAAGGCCATGGCGGTTTGTTTTAAGTCTTCATACTTTTCTACATCACCTTTTACAAAGACTTTAAGGCACATGAGGCCCACTACATCGGCTGAGCCGTAAATGTATTCGCGATAGTCTTCGTGGGTGTGGTAGCCTGTTTTGTGCAGGTCCATACGCATGCTTTTCATAAAGGCGGTGACCAAGTGCCGCGGGATCCCAAATGTATGATAGGTGTGTTGAAATGCATTTAAGATAGGGTTTAGGC
>JBATIN010000160.1:0-1620 GCA_049667765.1 Flavobacteriaceae bacterium | reverse complement strand
TCCATATTCAATGACTCGATCCCTCCGGCTCCGCTAGCGGAGCCACCTCCCTTTTTAAAAGGGAGGAGCTTTTGATTGATTTTGATTGATGAATAAACGCTATACTATTCCCCTTTTGGGGGTTATGGGGCTAAATCATTGCCCCGATCTTTCGATTATGACTTTCTGTCACGATTTGACCGTCGAATAAATTAATGACCCTATGCGCGTAATGCGAATCGTGATCAGAGTGCGTCACCATAACAATGGTGGTGCCTTCTTGGTTCAGTTCGGTCAACAGGTTCATGACCTCGGTACCGTTCTTTGAATCTAAATTACCCGTAGGCTCATCGGCCAAGATCAGTTTAGGATTCGTTACCACCGCTCTGGCAATAGCCACACGCTGTTGTTGTCCACCCGATAACTGGTGCGGGAAATGTTTTTCTCGATGGGCTATCTTCATGCGCTCCAGCACTTTCATTACCTTTTCCCTTCGCTCGCTTTTTCCCATTTTAAGATAGATCAAAGGCAGTTCAACATTTTCGAAGACGGTCAATTCATCGATAAGGTTGAAGCTTTGAAAAACGAAGCCCAGATTGCCTTTTCTTAATTCGGTACGTTGTCGCTCTTTGAGTCCACCTACTTCATGCCCTGCGAATTGATAGCTGCCCTCGGTAGGGTTGTCCAACATGCCAATGATGTTCAATAGGGTTGATTTACCACAGCCCGAAGGTCCCATGATCGCGGCAAATTCACCGTCTTCAATTTTCATGTTCACGTTGTTCAAGGCGAGCGTCTCTACTTCCTCGGTTCTAAAGCTTTTTTTAAGGTTTTGGATCTGTATCATTTTTTGACTGGATTTTACTTGTTATACTTAAAGACATCTCGATTGCGCTAGATGTGACAGTTATTCTTGTTTTATTTCTGTTTTTAATATGATTTTGCTTCGATTCTTATAGCTCTATATTTTTTTACCAAACCTACCCCTCCGCCTATCGGCACCTCCCCTTTTCAGGGGAGGACTTTTATTTTAACACGATCTTTTCCGCTTCGCCGAAACTATCGTAATTACTGGTGATCACCTTTTCGCCCGCTTGTAAGCCTTCCAAAACTTCATAGAATCTAGAATTCTGTTTTCCGATTCGAATGTTTCTTTTTAAGGCTTCATCACCATCGGCATTGACCACAAAGATCCATTGGCCTCCGGTACTTTGAAAAAAGCTTCCTTTCGGTAATAACAGTGCGTCGCTAGATTCGCCCAATTGCAATTTAATATTATAGCTCTGTCCAGTTCTAATGGTCTCGGGCTTATCACCAGTGAATACCAAGTCTACTTTAAACTTTCCGTTTCTGACCTCAGGATACACTTTTCTAAGCCGCAAGGGGTAATCTGTGCCATTACGTTCGATAACAGCTACCAAATCACGTTGTACCCGATCTATATAATGCTCATCGATACTGGCTTCTATTTTATAATCGGTCAGTACATTAATTTGACCGATACGCTGCCCTTGCGTAATGTTTTGACCAATTTCGGCATCTAAAAATCCCAATTGCCCATCTGCAGGGGCACGAACATTTAAGTGATCAAGCCGCTGGTACACCATGCCCAATGTCTTTTGCATACGGTTCAAATCTGTT
>JBATIN010000159.1:0-6886 GCA_049667765.1 Flavobacteriaceae bacterium | reverse complement strand
TTTTTAGAAGCTTAGATTCTCCTTCTCGGTTGGTATGCATCATGGCTACGATAATGTTTTCCGCGGAGGCTACCAAATCCATAGCGCCCCCCATACCTTTTACCATTTTGCCGGGAATTTTCCAATTGGCGATATCGCCATTTTCAGCCACTTCCATGGCCCCAAGTATGGTAAGGTCAACATGTTGGCCCCGTATCATGCCAAAGCTCGTTACAGAGTCGAAAAATGAAGCCCCCGGCAAGGTAGTTATCGTTTGTTTGCCTGCGTTTATGATATCAGCATCTTCTTCCCCCTCAAAAGGAAAAGGACCCATGCCCAGAACCCCGTTTTCACTCTGAAATTCTACACTGATATCATCGCGCACAAAATTGGCGACTAGGGTGGGTATACCTATTCCAAGATTGACATAGTACCCATCTTTGACTTCTTGTGCGATACGCTTTGCTATCCCATTCTTATCCAACATTTATTTAAAAATTATGTAATTAGAAAAAATTGAAAATCATTGATGTTTTCTTACGGTACGTTGCTCTATTCTCTTCTCATATTCCTTGCCCTGAAAAATACGTTGTACAAATATTCCTGGGACATGTATCTCATTGGGGTTTAATACACCCGCAGGCAACAATTCTTCGACCTCGGCAACAGTAATCTTCGCCGCACCGCACATACATGGGTTGAAGTTTCTCGCTGTCCCCTTAAAAATAAGGTTGCCCGCTTCATCTCCTTTCCATGCTTTTACAAATGCGAAATCGGCTTTGTAGGCATGCTCTAAAACGTACATTTTTCCATTAAACTCACGAGTTTCCTTGCCCTCGGCTACTTCAGTACCGTACCCGGCAGGAGTATAAAAAGCAGGAAACCCAGCCTGTGCCGCCCTGCATTTTTCGGCCAAGGTGCCTTGGGGAGTCAGCTCTACATCTAACTCACCACTTAACATTTGACGCTCAAACTCATCGTTTTCTCCTACATAAGATGATATCATTTTTTTAATCTGATGCTTCTGCAATAATAACCCGAGACCGAAATCATCGACCCCGGCATTGTTCGAAATACAGGTAATATCCTTAACTCCTAAGCGAACAAGTTCTGCAATCGCATTTTCAGGAATTCCACAAAGGCCAAAGCCTCCCAACATAAAGGTCATGCCGTCTGAAACACCTTCCAGTGCATTTTGTACGTTCTCTACCGATTTTCGAATCATGTCTTTCTTGAAAATGATTAATACTACTAATTTACAGCTTTAAAACAAAAAACCCCCTCTAAAATAGAACGGGGTTTTTTTAAATTATTTATCATGGAATGCTAAAAATCCAATTCATCTAAATCTGTATCGATATCTTTGGTAACCTCTTTTGGGATTTTATCACAATCTACATTAATCGATAAATTGTCAGGCCTTGGAAACTCCCCATCAGATATGCCCAAATCTTTATTTTCATAGTTCTTCTTCATATAAAGTCCCCAAATAGGCAATGCCATAGAAGCTCCTTGACCGTACTCGATGCCTTTAAAGTGCGTAGCCCTTTCTTCACCACCGACCCAAACGCCGGTCACCAAATTGGGTACCATACCCATGAACCAACCATCGCTATTATTTTGTGTAGTTCCGGTCTTACCCGCAATCGGGTTTTTGAACTCATAAGGATAGCCCGTAATGATTTCTTTATACACCGTCTGGTTCTTACTGCCCGTGGTTCGCAGGCGTGTTCCTGAACCGCCTTCGGTGACCCCTTCCATAAGGTTGACCATGGCATAGGCAACATCTTTGCTAAGTACGTCTTTAGTTTCAGGGACGTATTCGTAGAGAACAGTACCGTTCTTATCTTCAATACGGGTAACCATAACCGGTTTTACATATACCCCTTGGTTTACAAAAGCCCCATAGGCACCTACCATTTCATACACATTAAATTCCTCAGTACCTAAGGCAATTGCAGGCACTGCGAGTATATCTCCAGGTAGCCCCAAATTCTTTACAATGGCCACCACCGATTTAGGGCCGACCCGATCAATAAGTTGAGCTGTAATAGAATTTTTTGACTCGGCCAGTCCCCTTTTCAAGGTAAAACTATTGCCCGAATATCTGCCGTCTGAATTTTCAGGGCACCAAGGCTCAATGTTACCGTGCTTACCTGCTTCAATACAGTATTGCGTATCAGGTAAGGTATCACAGGGCGACATTCTTAGTTGGTCAATGGCTGCGGCATACACAAAAGGTTTAAAGGTAGAGCCTACCTGCCTTGCCCCTTGGTAAACATTGTCATATTGAAAATGACGATAATCGACGCCCCCGACCCATGCCTTTACGTGACCTGTTTGAGGCTCCATTGACATCATCGCGGTTCGTAAGAACGATTTGTAATAGCGAATTGAATCCATCGGGGTCATGATGGTATCTTTTTCTCGGCCTTCGCTCTTATAGTCGAAAACCCTCATTTCTGTTTTTTTCGTAAAGGATTCACGGATCTCTTTTTCCGATTTTCCCATATCCTTCATTTTGCGCCATCGAGGGGAGCTTGTCATGGCCCGCTCCATAATACTGTTCGTTTCTTCAGGGGTTAGGTCTTGAAACGGGGTAGTCTTATTTCGTTCAGGTGAATTCTGAACAAAAAATTCGGCTTGCAGGCGTTCCATATGTTGTGAAACTGCCTCTTCGGCATTTTCTTGCATTCGAGAATCAATGGTAGTATAAATGCGTAGGCCATCTAAATATAGATTCCATTTGTCACGTTCACCTTCCAAGGCCGGTTTAGGGTTTTTTTTGATCCAATCGTTCATAAATCCCTGTAGGTACATTCTAAAATAAGTAGCGATACCTGCACTATGTGATTCAGGGTTATAATTGATTTTCATTTCCATTGCCTGCAACGAGTCTCTTTGTGCTTCCGAGATAAAATCGAATTTTGCCAATTGCCCTAAAACGATATTTCTTTTGTTTCGCGTTAATTCTTCTCGGCGCAAAGGATTGAATAGTGAAGAATTTTGCAACATTCCCACTAACATGGCCGATTCTTCGACCTTTAGTAATTTGGGTTCTTTGCCAAAATAAATGCGTGAAGCTGATCGTATGCCATCGGCATTGTTGCCAAAGTCATAGATGTTTAGGTACATTTTTATGATTTCATCTTTGGTATAGCTTCGCTCTAGTTGGGTAGCTATGACCCATTCCATCGCTTTTTGTTTTATGGTCTCAAATTTGCTTCGCGAGCGGACCCCTACAAAAAGTTGTCGTGCCAATTGCTGCGTGATGGTACTTGCCCCGCCACGTTTACCTAAATAGGCAACCGCTCGCAAGGTGCCGTACCAATCAATTCCAGAATGTTCCCTAAAACGAATATCTTCACTGGCGATCAAGGCATCAACCAGATTTTGGGGAAGATCTTGATAGGAAACATCGGTGCGGTTATCATCTAAATAAAACTTGCCCAAAGTTTCACCATCGGAGGATACGACCTCTGTAGCCAGGTTTGTTTGTGGATTTTCGAGGGTCTCAAAAGTTGGCAAATCCCCGAAAAAACCCCATGAGGCAAAGAGAAATAATAGCGCTAAGGAGAGGATTCCGAGGGAAAACAAAATCCAAAACCATTTGATGAATTTAAAAAAGCCCGTGTTTTGCTTCTTTTTTACCGGTTTTGCCATGCGTTTACTGATTTCGTTTTACAATTTCATATCCAACATCGGTTACACCGTCTAAATTCACCAGGCCCGTTACATTTCCGTTCTTTCGCATTGCGTGTGACAACCGTAAGGTATATACGCCCGAATTCGGAAAAGCGATGTTTTCTTTGTACCATAGCATATTTTCTTTGATGCTCCCGGCCCCTTTTCCGAGCCACTGGCCATCGGGTAACGCCATCTCATATTCTAGTGTATCGGTTACCACATCGCCAGACGGGAAGCTTAGTTCAGCGATTAAAAAAAGATTGGTATATGGAAAGTCGTCATCGTTGCGTAGGTTGATGAACATATCATGCTTTTGCAAGGTATCATCCGCGTTGAAGGTGAACTCTACGATGCTGTCTTTGTTCCAAGAACCTCCATTCACAGGCTTATATTCCGATTTTACCAACAAATCATTACATGAGACAAAAAATATCAGGGCCATTATGATGATGATGTTCCTAAGCATTGTTTTGAGGTTTTTTTCTTGGGTTTCTTCGTTTTTTTGATGGATTTTTAGTGCCGTTTTTTGAAGTGTTATTCGCAGTATTTTTAGTGGTATTCGGGTTTTTGTTGTTCCCTTTATTTCTATTTCTATTACGATTTTTGTTCTTGTTTCTGTTTTTTGAAGGTTTAGCTCGGTCAAAACGGGTTAAACTGTCTTGGCCTACCACATTCTCGAAGACTACCTTTTCTTCAACGATATTTTCCACGGCATACTCTTCAAGACTCGCAACTTTTTCTTTCTTTTTGTTCTTTTCAATAATTTCGTTGACCTGATCTTTCGATAGGGCGTGCCAATTGGCAGGTTCATCTTTATAAGAAAACCATAAAGTAGCCTTAAAGATGTCTGTTTTCTGGCAAAACGCCAGCCCCTTTTCCGTCTGCAATTTTGTTTCGTTAGAAGGAAAATCCTTTAAAGCGTCAAGGTAAACATCAAGCTCATAATTAAGGCAACATTTTAATTTCCCACATTGCCCTGCAAGTTTTTGTGGGTTTAGCGAGAGTTGTTGGTAACGGGCCGCCGAAGTACTTACCGACCTAAAATCGCTTAGCCAGGTGGAGCAACAAAGTTCACGGCCACAAGAGCCAATACCTCCTAAGCGCTGCGCTTCTTGTCGGTACCCAATTTGACGCATCTCTATTCTGATCCCGAAGGCCTTGGCCATATCTTTGATCAACTGTCTAAAATCAACACGGTCTTCGGCTGTGTAGTAAAAAGTAGCCTTTGAACCATCGCCTTGAAATTCTACATCAGATATTTTCATTTGTAGTTTCAAAATAATCGCAATTTCTCGGGCGCGCTTTTTGATTTCATCTTCGCGGTCGCGGCATTTTTGCCAAATATCAATGTCTTTTTGAGATGCTTTTCTGTAGACTTTAGGAAGTTCTGGGTCTTGGGTATCGACCTTCTTTCGTTTCATCTGAACTTTTACCAGTTCCCCCGCCAAGGTAACCATACCAATGTCATGACCCGATTCGGCTTGAGTAGCGACAATATCGCCTATCGAGAGTGAGAGGTTCTCGGTATTTCTAAAAAATTCTTTTCTGCTATTTTTAAATCTGACTTCCACACAGTCGAATGCGCTTTCCCCGTTAGGGAGCGACATGTTTGAAAGCCAGTCGAAAACCGTTAATTTATTACAACCATCGGTACCACAAGTCCCGTTGTTCTTGCACCCACGTGGCTGTCCGTCCTTTCCGGTCGAACAACTGCTACAACCCATATTTTATATCTTGAGCCCGTAAAAAACCAATAGGTTTTACGGGAAAAGGTTCATACTAATCTTAAAGGTAAAGGTAGTGATTTTTTGATTCGATGTAAACTTAAAGGAAGAAGCGCCAAACTTTGAAGCCAGAAATGCCTCATGCCTTCAGCCCATTGTCTCTCACACATAAATCGGATCTATTTCAACATAAAGTGCAGTGACGCCTACTTTTTATACTGTAAAACTTCCGATCGGCCTTTCTTAAAAATCTTGTTACTGGCCCCTTTGCCCTTTCTCAATTTTTTTTGTTCGCTATAGGGCAAGGCGTGAATTTCGGTACAATGTGACGAACAACACTCGTTCATTTTTATTGAGCACTCATCACATTGAATGAACAAAAGGTGACAAGCCTCATTGGCGCAATTCACATGGGTGTCACAAGGTTTACCGCATTGATGGCATTGTGAGATAATATCATCGGTAATGCGTTCGCCACGGCGATGGTCAAAAACAAAATTTTTGCCCAAAAATTTATTTTCCAGCTTGTTATTTTCTACCTGCCGCGCATATTCAATTATACCACCTTCAAGTTGAAAGACCTGCTTGAACCCTTTGTGTTTGTAATAGGCACTCGCCTTTTCGCACCGGATGCCTCCGGTACAGTACATCACCAGTTTCTTATCTTCTTTATGATCGGCAAGGTCTTTTTCAATGACATCCAAAGAATCTCTAAACGTATCAACATCAGGAGTTACCGCATTTATAAAATGACCTATTTCGCTTTCATAGTGATTGCGCATATCGACCAAAATAGTGTCTGGGTCCTCGATAAGTTCATTGAATTGTGCGGCACCAACATGTATTCCTTTATTGGTGACGTCGAAGGTTGCATCGTTCAAACCATCGGCCAATATTTTCTTTCGAACCTTTACTTTTAATTTTAAGAACGATTTATTGTACTGTTCGATGGCGATGTTAAGGCGTACATTTTCAAGAAACGATATACTGTCTAAATGAGCCTTGAATTTTTCAAAATTTGCGGCAGGCACCGATAATTGCGCGTTGATACCTTCATGGGCAACATAGATACGACCGAGCACATCGAGTGCGTTCCAGTTTATGAACAAATGGTTTCTAAAAATCGAAGGATTGCCGATATGTGCATATTGGTAGAAAGAAATGGTCAGGCGTTCTAGCCCGGCCTCCTCAATAAGAGCTTCCCTTTCCTTTGCACTTAAGGTATTGTACAGTTGCATGCTATACTAATGATTTAAGTTAAAGAATTTATGGAGGTGCAAAATTAAGAAAAAGTTGATAGATCTCACTGGTAGCCGAGATATTTCTTGATACAATAGGCGAAAACAACGCCTTTGGCAAATTGAGAAATTGATGTCGACCAACAAACCTTTCTAATAAATTCAGTTGATATGAATTTGCGCATTGGGCTGACCTCCCCCAAATATTCTATAAAAAAAGAGCCTTACCGAAGTGTTAAGGCTCTTTAACGGCCATTC
>JBATIN010000158.1:0-5699 GCA_049667765.1 Flavobacteriaceae bacterium | reverse complement strand
GTGTAAACCTCATAAAGACCGCTGCGGTACAAAAAGCGTATAGAGTTAGAGGCCTAAAGGTACACGGCTGGGTCTTTGACGTACATACCGGAAAATTGATCGACCTTAAAATCGATTTTGAAGGCTATTTAAAGGACATCATGGAAATTTATCATTTAGATTAATTTCATCCACTCTGCAGCATGTTGCAGCGAATCGCCTTTTTTTTACTAAAATTAAAGTATCTTAATTTTTTAAGTTTATTCGTTTATGAAAAACCTATTTTCAAATTTTCGCGGTGACCTATTTGGTGGTATTACCGCAGGTATCGTAGCCTTGCCCTTAGCCCTTGCCTTTGGTGTTTCATCTGGCCTAGGCCCGAGTGCGGGACTTTATGGCGCCATCTTTATAAGTTTTTTCGCCGCACTTTTTGGAGGCACCAACACTCAAATTTCAGGACCTACCGCACCAATGACCGCTGTAAGTATGGTGGTTATCGCAGGTATTGTAGCCATTAATGATGGTAGTATCGAAAAAGCCCTACCAGCCATTCTTATTATATTTTTCTTGGCAGGGCTCATGCAAATTGGTCTTGGCCTAATAGGTATAGGTAGGTATATCAGGTATATTCCATACCCTGTGGTATCAGGTTTCATGACGGCCATTGGGGTAATCATTCTGGTGACCCAACTGCTGCCCGCTTTAGGCTACTACCCGAAAGAGGATATGGAATTCGTAAACCAGTTTAAGCCCCACGCCGAAGAGATTATTCTCGACAATATTTTAAAGGAGGAAGCCGGGGAAGGTATTTTAGTGCTTGAAAATTTTGAGGAAACCATTAAACGAGCCGGCGAAATCACCGAAGAAAACATGCTCAAGGAAGCAAAAACCTTGGCAAAAACAGAAGCATCGGGCGTTATCGGGGCTTTTAAGGTGTTGCCGCGCGCGCTAAAGAACATCAATTGGCTTGAACTTATTTTGGCCTTGGCAACCATCATCATTATTTACGGTTTTAAACGAATCACCACGGTTATACCAAGTGCACTTGTGGCACTTATCGTAGTATCAGGGGTTGCCTATGGCTTCGGCCTCGATTATCGCCCTATTGATGAAATTCCGGCAGGGTTTCCCGTACCCAATTTGGGCATTTTTACCCAATTTGATCTCGGTTCGGTATCCCCATATATTTTTACGGCATTGACTTTGGCACTCTTAGGCGCGATCGACTCGCTATTAACTTCTGTAGTTGCCGATAATATGACCAAGACTAAGCACCAACCCAATAAAGAATTGGTAGGTCAGGGTATTGGAAATAGCATTGCCGCCATTTTTGGTGGAATTCCTGGGGCAGGCGCCACCATACGTACTGTTGTGAATATCAACGCTGGCGGAAAAACGAAATTATCGGGTATGATTGCCGGTATTATGCTTCTTATCATTATGCTGGCCTTGGCCCCGGTAGCATCACAAATTCCAGCTGCCGTACTTGCAGGCATATTGGTCACCGTGGGCATAGGGGTAATGGACTACAAGGGACTAAAAGCCATCCCCAGTCTTCCAAAAGATATCAGTCTAGGGCCAATTAAATTGAGTTCTGAGGTACTTATTATGCTCATCGTAATGGTGCTTTCATCGGTATGGAATTTAGTTTATGCTGTGGGAATCGGGTTGATCATCGCATCATTAATGTTTATGAAAAAGATGGGCGATCTTACCGCTGAACGTTCTGATGTTAAAACCCTTGAAAAAGAAAAAGCCTGGCCCGATGAAACTGAGTTTCCAAAAAACCTTCGCGAAGAAGTCTTTATAAAACACCTTAAAGGACCTTTGTTCTTTGGGTCTACCAGTGAGTTTCAGGCGCTCTCAGATCAAATTCCAAATACGGCTTCAACCGTCATCATACGTATGGACCGTATGCAATATATGGACCAATCTGGCCTATATGCTCTTGAAGACGTTCTTATCGATCTTAGAAAATCGGACATCAATGTACTTTTTGTAGATGTACTTCGCCAACCTAGATATATGATGGAACGTGTGGATATTATTCCTGATCTAATTCCCGAAGAACATATTTTCGACACTTTTGAAGCGTGTTTGGAATGGATAAAAAACAATGTGAAGGATGAGTACGCCAAAACTAATGCCTAAAATTCAAGTTTTATTAGGCAGTTTACCCCTTCTTATGCGGCAAAAGTTTTAATTTTGCCATCTTAGTGCACTATCATGATCGATAAGATAAAAGAACATATTACGCAGGTTGAAAACTTCACCGCTCGGTCAAAAGAGGAAGTAGAAGCCTTTCGAATTAAATATTTAGGTAAAAAAGGATTGCTTAATGATTTTTTTGCCGAGTTTAAAAACGTTGCGAACGATCAAAAAAAAGAATTCGGCCATACCATAAATACCTTAAAACAAAAGGCTACCGAAAAGGTAAATGAACTAAAGGATTCATTAGAGAATAATTTCGATGAAAAAAGCATTTATGGTGATCTTACCCGACCTGGCGAACCAATAGAACTCGGGGCAAGGCATCCGATATCCATAGTAAAGAACCAAATTATAGATATTTTTTCAAGAATTGGTTTCAATGTTTCCGAGGGGCCCGAAATTGAAGACGATTGGCATAATTTCACGGCTTTGAACTTACCAGAATATCATCCGGCGAGAGACATGCAGGACACGTTTTTCGTGCAGACAAATCCTGATGTTCTTTTACGAACGCACACCTCATCGGTTCAAGTGCGTTATATGGAAAACCATAAACCGCCGATTCGTACCATCTCCCCAGGAAGAGTGTATAGAAACGAGGCTATTTCGGCGCGTTCACACTGTTTTTTTCACCAAGTGGAAGGACTGTACATTGACAAAGATGTTTCCTTTGCCGATTTAAAACAGACCCTACAGTTTTTTACCACCGAACTTTTCGGCAAGTCTAAGATCCGGTTACGCCCTTCATATTTTCCATTTACCGAACCCAGCGCCGAGGTCGATGTGTATTGGGGCCTAGAGACCGAAACCGATTATCGTATGACCAAAGGCACCGGTTGGCTCGAAATCATGGGTTGCGGCATGGTCGACCCCAATGTTTTGACCAACTGCGGCATAGATCCGAACGAATACTCGGGCTTTGCCTTTGGTATGGGCATAGATCGTATTGCCCTTCTACTGCATCAAATATCAGATATTCGCTTGCTCAGCGAGAACGATGTTCGGTTTTTAGAGCAATTCAAAAGTGCTTTGTGAAGAAGGATATTGAAATACCGATTGCCAAAGACGTGCACATTGCCATTATTCGCGAGTGGAACGAAGATTTTCTTTCCAAAGATTGGAATGTTTATGTTTTAAACAACAGAAATAATGAGATCGAAATGGTTCTGGTCGTTTCAAAAGGCTACGATGCCGATAAAAAAACTTCGACCATGCGCCATGGTCTTGGAAAGGTAAAGGGTAAATCGTTCGAAAAAATAGAACTATTACAAGAAGACGTACTAGCGTTGAACAACGAGTTCTTTCTTACCTTTTTTGCGGATGATAAATTGTTTGAAAAGCGGTTTGTTTTTGAAAAAAATACCGTTAATGAACAGAACCTAGTTCAAATACCCTTAATAGAAAAGGAAGGTATACTTATCTCTTGATGTATTTTATCGTAAAGGAAAACCCTTTGCCGCCCACCACGGATGCAGCTCTATGATCAATCTACCCGATTGTACCATGGGGTCCATATTGGCTAAACTATCTGCTATTTCAAAAGTTGGAGTGTTATAAATCGTTATTCCTCTAATATCGCCATCATCTCCAAAAGGACCTGAAATATCGGCATAACCTTCTTTGTACATACGTCCTAAATGGTTTAGATGCAGGGTCTGCAAACTATCGGCTTCTACTTTTGTCTGTGATCTATTTGGTCCGCGCTTTAAGAACGCCATAAAATATTTTTGCATCAAAATGGTATCTTTCGTCTCTTCGTCTATATAATCGAAGATTTCGAACCCATCGGCCATTAAGGCTGCTTTTAGGGCTTTTGCTGTTACGGTTGTTTCTATTTTTTCATCTAAAACCAAGTTGTTTTCTTTGGTTTCTTGGCTCGGATTTTTGCAGGCCAATACCACTAGACTAACCATTAAAAAAATTACTATTCTCATTTTTTCCAAGTTTTGTAAGCTGCTTTGCTCAGACAAGAATTATAATACTGAATATCGCCGGTTACCTCTTTCGCTAACCAATCTGGTTTCGTAAAGGTTTCGTGTTCGTTTTTCAATTCAACTTCAGCGATGGTCAATCCTTCATTGTCACCATGAAATTCATCGACTTCAAAAACATGGTTTCCAAGAGGAATTTTATATCTGGTTTTCTCAATAACGTCTTCTTCACAGAGCCGAAGAAGTTGCTCAGCATCGTTTACTGATAACTCTGTTTCCCATTCAAAGCGGGAGGTGCCCATTACATTCGACTTTCCTTTAATAGTCAAGAAAGCCAAGTCTCCGGCAATACGAACCCTAACGGTTCGCTCGGCATGTGTATTAAGAAAACCTTGAACGATTCTCTCCTGTGATATGGCCTGTTTTTTATAGTCTTGCGACCCGACTAAAAATTTTCGTTCTATCTCTACCATACTTGTTCCCTAAGTTATTATAAATTTATGAGATGGAACCAGATTTTCCCTTACGAAAAATCATACATGTAGATATGGATGCCTTCTATGCCTCTGTGGAGGAATTGGACAATCCGAATCTAAAAGGGAAACCTTTGGCCGTAGGCGGAAGTGAAAAAAGAGGCGTTGTTTCCGCAGCCAATTATGAAGCGCGCAAATTTGGTGTACGCAGTGCCATGAGCGGCTATATGGCGAAAAAAAATTGTCCGCATATTACTTTTGTAAAACCTCGTTTTGCACGCTACACCGAAATCTCTAAATTGGTCCGAAACATTTTTTTCGACTATACCGATCTGGTTGAACCCTTGTCGTTAGATGAAGCCTATTTAGATGTTACCGTCAATAAAAAAGGAAACCCCTCGGCCACCTTGATCGCAAAAGAAATACGGCAACGAATTTATGATGAGCTAGGGCTGGCCGCTTCCGCGGGCATTTCCATCAATAAATTTATCGCAAAAGTAGCAAGCGATATCAATAAACCCAACGGGCAGAAAACGGTGAACCCCGAAGAAGTCATCCCATTTTTAGAAGAATTGGAAATCCGTAAGTTTTATGGAGTTGGTAAAGTTACAGCTGAAAAAATGTACAAGCTGGGCATTTTCACAGGCAAAGACCTAAAAGAAAAACCCTTGGAATTTTTAGACCAAAACTTCGGAAAAAGTGGCACCTATTATTACAACGTAGTACGTGGTATTCATGCGAGTGAAGTAAAGCCTCATCGTATACCCAAATCGGTAGGGGCCGAGCGTACTTTTAGCGAAAACCTTAGCAGTGAAGTCTTTATGCTTGAACGTTTGGCCCAGATTGCCGAAGAATTGGAACGCCGCCTAAAGAAAGGCCAGATTGCCGGTAAGACCATTACCTTAAAAATCAAATACAGTGATTTTACGCTGAACACCCGAAGCAAGACTCTTTCGTACTTTATTGCCGATAAAAGCCTGATATTAGAAACGGCCAAAGAACTACTGTATCAAGAAACCCTTCAGAATTCGGTTCGTTTATTAGGTATTTCACTTGCCAACCTCAATACCGAAAAAGAATCGGCAAACAAGGAAGCAATGGTTAC
>JBATIN010000157.1:0-2172 GCA_049667765.1 Flavobacteriaceae bacterium | reverse complement strand
GTCTTTCCCGACATCGACCCCATGGTAAAAGTTAGCGAGTATGTTATCTATTGGATCCTTATTGAGCTTTTCTTTCGCTATTTTATGCAGAAACTTCCGGTAATGGACGTGAAGCCCTTGCTTATGCTTCCCATTAAAAAAAGCAGTATTACCCACTATATTTTGGGCCGTTCCAGCGTGTCATTTTACAATCTCTTGTCGCTCTTTTTCTTTGTGCCCTTTGTCATCGTATTATTGTTCAAGGGATATCCGACCTTAAACATTCTGGTATGGCTCTTTTCGATATTTTGTATCATCTTGACCATTAACTACCTGAATTTCATTATCAATAAAAGCGATAAGGCACTTGCTTTACTGGGTATCTTGATTGTTGGGCTCTATGGCCTTGAACGTTTTGGCATCTTTTCGATTACCGAATACTCGGGCAAATTGTTTTATGCCTTGTATGAAAAGCCCGCTTTGGCTCTGGTACCCTTAGGGCTAGTATTGGGGCTATATTCCCTTAACTATACTTTTCTACGCAATCGGATTTTCCTGGACGCCTCCCTTAAAAAGAAAACCAAGGAAGCCGTTACGTCTGATCTTACGTGGACCAGGCGTTTTGGCGATATGGCGCCCTATTTGCAATTGGATATGAAACTCATTTGGCGGAACAAACGGACTAAAATGCAATTTTTCATCTCATTTGCCATGATTTTTTACGGTCTGCTATTTTATAGTATGGATGCCTATGGGAACACCTCAACGATCTTTCTTTTTGTGGGCATTTTTATGACCGGGATGTTCCTTTCCAATTTCGGGCAGTTCATACCAGCGTGGGACAGTGAATACTACAGTATGATGATGGCACAGAACATTCCCATGCGTAGTTATTTAGAATCAAAGGCCCTGTTGATCTCCGTCAGTATTGTGGTGATGTTCTTGCTATCTATTCCCTATGTTTATTTCGGGTGGCAGGCCCTGGCCATTAATTTCGCCTGTGCCCTTTATAATTTAGGGGTGAACATTCCGGTAGTGTTATATTTCGGTTCTTTCAATAAAAAACGCATCGACCTGACCAAAAGCGCCATGGGCAATATGCAGGGCACTAGCGCAACACAGTTTTTAATGTTGCTGCCTTTAATGGTGGTGCCCAGTATTCTTTATTTTGTATTAAAAACGTTCCTATCCTTTGAAATCGCTGTGATTACCCTAGGCGTGTTGGGTATCCTTGGTTTTGCCCTTAAAAACACACTTTTAGACAAAATAACGGCCGCATACCGAATAAAAAAATACGCTATGATCGCTGGTTTTAAAGAGAAGAATAGCTGATTATTGTCATGCCGAGCCTGTCGAGGCACAATCGTAATGGTCTTCGACAGGCTCAGACTGACAAGCGTGTTTCAATTTAGCAATGCAGTCGAATCAAACCACTCTTGAACTTGAACTTATAAATATGATAACTACACAAAACCTCACCAAAAAATACGGCAGCCATCTCGTGCTGAACATCGAGCATCTTGACATTCCAAAAGGGCAGAGTTTTGGCCTTGTGGGAAACAATGGGGCCGGCAAGACCACATTTTTCAGTCTTTTGTTGGATTTGATCCAACCCACTACGGGCCATTTAATAAACAATGGCGTACAGGTAGATAAAAGCGAAGCATGGAAACCTTTTACAGCGTCGTTTATTGACGAAACTTTTTTGATCGGTTATTTGACGCCCGAAGAATACTTTTATTTCATTGGCGAACTACGAGGGCAGAACAAGGCCGATGTAAATGCCCTGCTTTCCAATTTTGAGGATTTTTTCCATGGGGAAATTTTAGGGCAAAAGAAATACTTGCGCGACCTCTCAAAAGGAAACCAGAAAAAGGCGGGTATCGTAGCCTCCTTTATCGGAAACCCAGAAGTAGTAATTTTGGATGAACCTTTTGCGAATCTTGACCCGACCACTCAAATTCGGTTAAAGGGCATCATAAAAGATTTGGCTGCAAAGCAAGGCGTGACCGTTTTAGTTTCGAGCCATGATTTAATTCATGTAACCGAAGTCTGTGAACGTATCGTGGTGTTGAACAAGGGCGAAATCGTAAAAGATATTCAGACCTCTGCCGAAACCCTACGGGAATTGGAAAGCTTCTTTGCTGGAAGTCCAGTTGCAAGTGAACAAGAATAAAACAGGACTAAAACCCA
>JBATIN010000156.1:0-4628 GCA_049667765.1 Flavobacteriaceae bacterium | reverse complement strand
TCAGCGTAAAAATGACCGATTCAGGCGTCTTGTATTTTACACAGATTTTCTTCAGAAAGCCCTAATACCCCACTTTCTTTTAGGTAACGCAATACTTATCCTTTTCTTTTTATAAATTTGGATAACTTGTCGAGGGTTGTTCATTTCGTTTTGTTAGAGCAGTACGAACAACAATCAACAATCAACTATTTAACATGCCAATAGCCCCGCCCTTTAACTTAACTAAATGGATCGAAGAAAACCGTGATTCATTAAAACCTCCTGTAGGCAACAAAAATCTATATAAAGATGCCGGCGATTATATTGTAATGATCGTTGCCGGACCCAATGCTCGAAAAGATTATCACTACAACGAAACCGAAGAACTTTTTTATCAAATAGAAGGTAACATAGAAGTACATATACAAGAAGACGGCCAAAAAAAAACCTTCGAATTAGGGCCTGGAGATATGTATTTGCACCCAGCGAAAGTACCGCATTCCCCTGTTCGGCACGAAGGAAGCATCGGACTTGTTATAGAACGTAAACGCGCCGAAATGCAGGTTGATGATGGTTTACTTTGGTTTTGTGATCATTGCAATAGCAAATTGTACGAAGTATATTTTACACTTAATGATATTGAAAAAGATTTTCTTGGACATTTCAAGCACTTTTATGGTTCTAAAGATTTACGTACTTGTAAGAATTGCGGTAGCATTATGCCAGTTGATAAACGGTTCATAGCTGAAGACTAAACTATGGATATCGCCATCAAAGTTTTAATCGGACTAGTAGCTTTCTTACATCTTTACTTTCTTTATTTTGAGATGTTCGCTTGGACTTCCAAAGGGCCAAAAATCTTCAGAAACTTTCCAAGAGATCTTTTTGATCCCACTAAATCGATGGCGGCCAACCAAGGACTTTATAATGGTTTTCTAGCTTTGGGACTCATTTGGACGTATTTCATCACAGACCCTCTTTGGAAAGATAATATCGCATTATTTTTCTTAGGATGCGTATCACTTGCGGGAATCTATGGTGCGTTTACGGTCACCAAGAAGATATTCTTTATTCAAGCATTACCTGCAATTTTGACTATAGTATTACTACTCGTCAAAACATACTCTTAAACTTCATACGGCGGACGTTTACTTTTCGTAACTTTGCAAAATCTAACAATACATCTGTAAAAAGTTATAAAATGTCAAAAATCGCATCTGAATTCGGTATCGACAACGCTTTAAAAGCGCTTGGTCTTAAAGAAATAAATGAAGGAACTTCTACAGGGTCTTCGAACTTTTCTTCGGGAGAAATTATTGAATCGTATTCTCCCGTAGACGGTGCATTAATAGGAAAAGTAAAAACTACCTCCAAGACCGATTATGAAAAAGTGATGGATGCCGCCACCAAGGCATTTGAAAAATGGCGCCAAAAGCCGGCACCCCAACGTGGGGAAATCGTACGTCAATTCGGTGATAAACTTCGAGAACTGAAAGAGCCTTTAGGAAAATTGGTCTCCTATGAAATGGGTAAAAGCTACCAAGAAGGTTTGGGCGAGGTTCAAGAAATGATAGACATTTGTGATTTTGCCGTAGGTCTGTCACGACAGTTACACGGTTTGACCATGCACTCTGAACGACCAGGGCATAGAATGTACGAGCAATACCATCCTTTAGGTGTTGTGGGTATAATCTCGGCCTTTAACTTTCCCGTTGCCGTTTGGGCCTGGAATACGGCCTTAGCATGGATATGTGGAGATGTTTGCGTATGGAAACCTTCGGAAAAAGCACCTTTGTGCGGAGTTGCCTGTCAAAATATTGCAGCGCAAGTATTTAAAGCAAACGGATTACCGGAAGGTATTTCTTGTCTTATCAATGGTGATTATAAGGTTGGAGAAATGATGACCAATGATGGCCGTGTACCATTGATCTCAGCAACCGGTTCCATTCGAATGGGGAAAATAGTTGCCCAGGCCGTTGCCGCTCGTTTAGGAAAATCACTACTTGAACTTGGTGGAAATAATGCGATCATCGTGACCCCTGATGCAGATATTAAAATGACCGTTATTGGTGCTGTCTTTGGTGCTGTGGGTACTGCCGGTCAACGTTGCACATCTACTCGACGTTTAATCATTCACGATTCTATTTATGACAAAGTGAAAGATGCCGTTGTTGATGCTTACAAGCAACTGCGAATCGGCAACCCTTTAGATGAAAACAATCATGTTGGGCCATTAATCGACACCGATGCTGTTGGCATGTACTCGAAAGCCCTTGAAAAAGTAGTTGCCGAAGGCGGTAAAATTATTGTAGAAGGCGGAGTTTTAAAAGGTGAAGGCTTTGAAAGTGGTTGTTACGTTAAACCAGCAATCGCTGAAGCCCAACCTCAATTCGAAATTGTGCAACATGAGACGTTTGCTCCGGTATTATATCTTTTAAAATATTCAGGAAACGTTGGTAATGCCATTAAAATTCAAAATGGAGTAGTTCAAGGTCTTTCTTCTGCCATCATGACCAATAATCTTCGCGAGGCGGAACACTTTTTAAGTCAATCAGGAAGCGATTGTGGTATAGCCAATGTAAATATTGGCACTTCAGGAGCAGAAATTGGTGGTGCTTTTGGCGGTGAAAAAGAAACCGGAGGCGGCCGTGAATCAGGTTCCGATGCTTGGAAAATCTATATGAGACGACAAACGAATACCATTAATTATACTACTGAATTGCCGCTGGCACAAGGTATTAAATTTGATCTTTAAGATTTGCAACTAAAAAAACCGCTGTCTTTTCTGTTCCTTGCCCGTTCCCCCGAAAGGCATGATAGAAAATACAGCGGTATACTAAAACTTAACTAACTCAAAAAAACTATTTTCAAAACCTCGGAATACGAAGCTTCTCATTTCAAATTCTTCACCGATTACTTAGCCCTTGAACGCAATGTACTATTATCACGAACACTCCAACTACCTTGCAATAAAGCTTGGGCTCCAAGTACTAGTACCATACAACAATAGGTAATAAAATTTCGCATTTTGGTTTTCATAGTATTGCGCCGTGTACTGGTTATCGGTGAACTAAAAATACAATGCAATGCGGCCAGAACAAAATGATAATGTACCTGTACCCAGAAAACCTGTATACATGAGTATATAATATGTGTAAATGGTAAGGTTCTGAATCCATAAATCATTTAATTAACCGAAAGTTGGTAGAAATAAAGATATATTATTAATGGCATCTGCGAAAATTCGGCAAATTCAAGCCTAACTCCCTAGTAATTAGTATCGTTTGCTGGATATGTTAATTATTAAAAGTAAGAATTTTAACAACATTTAAGATTTTTTTAATACATTGCTTCATTGAACACTAAACCATAATTAACAATGACAAAAGCAACAACAAGCATTATTGGTATTATCCTTACCATTATTGCGGGAATTATTTTGTACATGTACCTCTGCAGTTCTTGCGGGGCTCCTGTAGCGGTAGAACCTGAAAAAAATGTAACGGTAGTGCCAGCAACACCCGACTCAACATCGTATCCGTTTGCATTCTCCGATGGAGCATATGCCTGCGATGTTCAAGACAATTACAATTTTAATGTATCGTCTTCCTCAATTTTATTGCCCTTGGCTGGCACCGTTACCGATTGTATCGGTAGTTTGAAAACTTTCTTAGCGGAGAATGCTGGCAAGGTTATCAACATCACAGGGTATTACAAAAGTGATGAGAACAATGATTCCGCTTTTCCAAACTTGGGTCTCGCCCGCGCCAATGCGGTCAAGAACCACTTGGTAGAAAATGGCATCGCTTCATCAAGCATCAATACCTATGGAAAACTAATGGATGAAATGGTACCAAAGGGCAATATGTTCTTAGGGCCTATTTCCTATAGTTTAGCGGGTGAATCTGCAGATGTGGCCGATGAATTGAAGGCACTTTATGAAAAAATAAAGGCCGATCCATTGGTGCTGTACTTCAATACGGCCGAAGCCACTATTAATTTAGATGCGGCACAAAGACAAAAAGTAGCCGACATTTCTAGATATATAGATAAAGTTGGCGATGCAAAAGTAAATGTTGTAGGCCATACCGATAATACCGGGGTAGCGGCTAGCAATATGAGGTTAGGACAAGAAAGGGCCGAATTCGCAAAAGACTACCTTATGAAAAATGGTATCTCGGCGGCTAAAATCGAAGCTAGCTCAAAAGGACAGACCCAGCCTATCGAAAGCAATGCCACAGAAGATGGTAGGGCCAAGAACAGAAGAACTATCGTAACATTAAACTAAATAATTAACTATAAAAATTAAAGAATATGGATTTTTCAAATATTTGGTGCTGGTTGATTCCTGCCTTAACAGGTTTAATTTGTGGAATAATAGGATATTATTGGGGCAAAGGCTCTAATACGACCATTGACAATTCGGCAGATCTTAGAGTATTAAATGATAAAAATGCCAAACTACAGGCCGATCTAGATGCCTGTAAAAATAAATTGACCTTAGCATCGACGGCTGCTGCTGCAGCTACCGTAGCAGCAGTGGCACCTGTTGTTGAAAAGGACCTACCTTTTAATTCCGATGCGGCCAAAGCAGCCATGGGCAAAGTTATTAAAAAGGATGACCTTAAGGTTGTTGAGGGCATTGGTCC
>JBATIN010000155.1:0-5908 GCA_049667765.1 Flavobacteriaceae bacterium | reverse complement strand
GTATACGCTAGTAGCTCAAGCATCTACGGCCTCAATAACAGCGTTCCTTTTAAAGAGACCGATTGTGTAGACCAGCCAGTAAGTCTCTATGCCGCCACCAAAAAAAGCAATGAACTTATGGCCTATACCTATAGCCACCTCTATGACCTACAAACTACGGGGCTGCGTTTCTTTACAGCCTATGGCCCATGGGGAAGACCTGACATGGCCATGTTTCTGTTTACCGACGCCATTATTAATGGCAGGCCCATAAAGGTCTTTAATCATGGCCAGTTAGAACGTGACTTTACCTATATAGATGATATTATTGAAGGGGTAAGTCGGGTAATCGAAGGCAATAGAAAGCGATCCGTACGGTATAAGCTATACAATATTGGCAATAACAGTGCCGTGAAACTCATGGATTTTATTGAGGCCCTGGAAGAAAATCTTGGAATAAAAGCCGAGAAAAAACTTCTACCCATGCAGCCCGGAGACGTTGAAAAAACCTGGGCAGATGTCGCCAGCCTTATGAAAGACTATGACTACAGACCAACCACCCCCATTAAATCGGGCATTAAATCGTTTACGAACTGGTATAAGAGCTACTACCACATAATCTAACCGCATTTTTACCGTTATGAGTTGTATTACCGTTCGTTTATCGAATTAAAACATACCTTAAAATAATATAACGGGGCAATTGATTTCTTTTCAAGATCTTTGCCCTTTCAAAATTCATAATATGAATATTGCATCATTAAACCTTACTGCCGACCATACCATTCTGGTTACCGGCGGCGCAGGTTTTATTGGATCTAACTTATGTGAAGCCTTACTAGACAATGGCAATAAAGTAATTTGTCTCGATAATTTTTCTACCGGTAAAAGAGCTAATGTGGCGCCAATGTTGGCCCACAAGAATTTTACGTTGATCGAAGGTGATATCAGAAACCTTGAAGATTGCCATAAGGCATGCAAAGAGGCCGATTTTGTGCTTCACCAGGCCGCCTTGGGCTCCGTTCCCAGATCCATAAACGACCCCATTACAAGCAACGACGTAAACGTTTCGGGATTTTTAAACATGCTGGTCGCTGCCAGGGATGCCAAGATCAAGCGTTTTGTTTTCGCAGCAAGTTCGTCTACCTATGGAGATTCTACCAATATGCCCAAAGTGGAAGATATTATCGGTCGCCCCTTATCGCCCTACGCCATTACGAAATACGTTAATGAGTTGTATGCCGATATTTTTAGCAAAACCTACGGATTAGAAACCATAGGCCTTCGTTATTTTAATGTGTTTGGCAGAAAACAAGACCCTAACGGCGCCTATGCTGCGGTGATTCCTAAATTCGTCATGCAATTGATGAAACACGAAGCGCCCGTAATAAATGGCGATGGCAGTTACTCACGCGATTTCACCTATATCGACAATGTCATACAAATGAATGTGAGGGCCTTGGTATCGAGCAATAAAGCGGCAGTTAATACGGTATATAACGTTGCCTATGGCGAACGTACCGATTTGAACGAATTGGTCGCTATTTTAAAAGAGTATTTAGCTGAATTTGATCCAAAAATCAAAGATATCACACCCATATACGGCGACCCTAGAAAAGGCGATGTGCCGCATTCATTGGCGTCTATTGAAAAAGCAAAAAAATTGCTTCACTACAATCCCGAATACAATATAAAATCGGGCTTGAAAGAAGCTGTAACATGGTATTGGAATAATTTAAAATAAAGGTAAGAGAATGAATTTAACGGTTATAGGAACAGGATATGTCGGATTGGTAAGTGGCACTTGTTTTGCCGAAATGGGCAATACGGTCACCTGCGTCGATGTAGATGTCCAAAAGATTGAAAAGCTAAGGAAAGGTATAATTCCTATTTACGAACCAGGGCTTGAAGCAATGGTAAAACGTAATTTCGAGAATAAAACCTTGAGATTCAGTACCAATTTAGCCGAGAATCTTGAAAAATGCAACATTGCATTTATTGCTGTGGGTACGCCTATGGGAGATGATGGTTCGGCCGATCTTAAATATGTACTGCAGGTGGCAAAAGAAATTGGGCAACACATGACCCACCCACTAATCGTTGTAGACAAATCGACCGTACCGGTGGGTACCGCCGACAAAGTTCAGGCGACCATTGCGGCAGAACTCGATAAACGTGGACTAAACATAGATTTTACGGTAGTCTCCAACCCTGAATTTTTGAAGGAGGGCGATGCCATAAAAGACTTCATGAGACCCGATCGTGTTGTGATCGGATCGGACAATGATGAAGCTACCGAAAAAATGCGCATGCTTTATGCCCCCTTCTTCAGTAAAAGTATGGATCGGCTAATCGCTATGGACGTTCGATCGGCCGAAATGACAAAATATGTTGCCAATGCCATGCTGGCCACAAAAATTTCGTTCATGAACGAGATCGCCAATATCTGTGAACTTGTTGGCGCCGACGTCAACAAAGTAAGGATCGGCATCGGCTCGGATAGCCGAATTGGCTACAGTTTTATATACCCAGGTAGCGGTTATGGGGGCTCTTGCTTTCCGAAAGATGTAAAAGCCCTTAAAAAGACTGCCGAAGAACACGGGTATAAGGCCCTGCTCATTAGCTCGGTAGAAGATGTAAACGACAATCAAAAGCTAGTGATCGCCAAAAAGGTTATTAATCGCTTTGGTGAAGATCTAAAAGGCACCTGCTTCGCTGTTTGGGGCCTGGCCTTTAAACCTGAAACTGACGATATGCGCGAGGCTCCGGCCATTTATATCATAAAAGAATTGATAAAAAGAGGTGCGAAAATAAACGCTTACGATCCTAAGGCTATGGACGAGGCACAACATTTTTATTTGAAAGACCTAAAAGGGATTACCTATTTTAAATCAAAATACGAAACACTGCATAATGCCGATGCGATGATTCTATTGACCGAATGGAAAGAATTCAGGTCGCCTGATTTCGATGAATTAAAGGTTCAGTTGAAACAACCCATTATTTTCGATGGTAGAAATCAATACAACGATACCATGTTGATAAAACAAGGATTTGAGTATTATCAAATTGGTAAAAAGCTAAATAAATAATATGTCCCAAATAAAAATAGGTGTAATAGGCCTAGGCTATGTTGGCCTTCCCCTGGCAAGACTATTCGCCACTAAATACCCTGTAATCGGTTTTGACATTAACCAGGCAAGGATTAACGAACTGCAAGCGGGTACCGATACCACGCTTGAGGTGTCCGATGAGGTCTTGCAAGGAGTGCTATCGACAGGGCCAAAGATGAAAACCGGACTATTTTGCTCGAGCAATTTAGACGATTTAAAAGACTGCACCTATTTTATCGTGACCGTACCTACCCCTGTGGACAGTACAAATAGACCTATTCTAATACCCCTATACAAGTCGAGCGAAACCGTAGGCAAAGTGTTGAAAAAGGGCGATACCGTAATTTACGAATCTACGGTGTATCCGGGGGTGACCGAAGATGAATGCGTACCTGTTCTTGAAAAAACGAGTGGACTTAAATTCAACAAGGATTTTTTTGTAGGCTATTCCCCCGAAAGGATCAATCCGGGTGATAAAGAACATACCGTAGAGAAAATATTAAAAGTGACCTCGGGCTCAACCCCGGAAGTGGGTATAAAAGTAAACGAGTTATATAAATCGGTCATCACGGCCGGTACGCACCTGGCGCCTTCAATAAAAGTTGCCGAAGCTGCAAAAGTCATTGAAAATTCACAGCGCGATATCAACATTGCCTTTGTAAACGAACTCGCGAAAATATTCAACCTCATGGGAATAGATACCCATGAAGTATTGACCGCGGCAGGAACCAAATGGAACTTTTTACCCTTTAAACCAGGCTTAGTGGGCGGGCACTGTATCGGTGTCGATCCGTATTACCTAGCCCAAAAGGCCCAAGAATTCGGCTATCACCCCGAGATTATTTTGGCAGGTAGGCGAATGAACGACGGCATGGGTAAATATGTAGCTACAGAAGTCATAAAATTGATGGTGCAGAACGATATAAAAATTAAAGGCTCCACTATTTTGGTGCTAGGCATTACGTTTAAGGAGAATTGCCCTGATGTACGAAATACGAAAGCAGTCGATGTGATATGCGATCTAAATAGTTATGGCACCCAGATTACCATATACGACCCATGGGCCTCTCCAAAGGAAGTAGCGCATGAATATGGATTAACAACGACTAAAACACTGCCCAAAGACCAGAAATTCGATGCAGTCGTACTAACGGTGGCCCATAAAGAATTTTTAAAATTGAATTTCAAAACCTTGTTAAACACCTCAGGTATTTTATATGATGTAAAAGGAATCCTTGAAGGAAAAGTAGATGGCAGATTATAGATTGCTTCTATAACTGAGCTACTTCAATTTAAAAATCAACACCATATACCAGGCCCAAATTGGCACTCCTAAAAACGGAGTGATGCAATTTGGGTCTTTTTGTACACTTCGCGACGAGTTGAAAAGAATCCTTGGAGGTAAAACAGATGGCATGTTATTGGAAGCTACTGTATTGGTAATCTAGTTTTACCCAAAATAAACACCATCCGTAACGCCAAAATTATTCTTCTAAAACTGGAGTGATTTAATCCGGTTCTTTTTTTATGCACTTCATCGATGCTATATGTCGATAAAGGTGTATTTCATCTATTATATATTCGGTTTCACAACATTTTTGAGTTGTGAAAGTTATTAGATCAGTAGATTCGTCAAAAATGTAAAACAATTGATCTATCTATTAAAATTCACTTAAATGTTAAGAAAAAGTGCATTTCATCGAAAAGATCGGTAGTTGAACGTCCAGATAATGTTTCGATGCGTAAAAAGTATAATCCGTTTAAATGTGTGCATTTCATCTAGAGAAATATACCTTTAGTCGATTGCAAATTTTTAGGCCATATCAGTGAAGCCCATAATCTTATTCGTTCCATTTTTAAAAACAGTAGCCTACTTATGAAACAATTTCTAGTTAGAATCCCCCGTTCTATTGCAATTCTCTTTGTCCTTTTTTTAAGTTTTTCTTGCAATAAAGATTCCGATCTTTTAGATTCTGCAATCAATGTAGATTCAAAAGATAACAGTTTGCTTATAAAAATATATGTAGTCGACGACATGTTTAATGCCGTCGCCGGAGAGGAAATCGTTTTGGATGTACTTTCGAACGATAATATTCCTGATCTTGACAAAGTCAAGATCATTGAAACTACCGCTCCGTTAAACGGTGAAGTGGTCATTATCGAAAACAAGACTATTCTTTACCTGCCCGCGAGCACACCAGAAGAAACCACCCCAGCTACTACCGACAATTCCAGCACTTCAGAAACAACGGAAAGCACCGATAGTTTTACCTATACGGTGGAAGTACAGAACGAAGATGAAACGGTTACCGTAGAAGAAGCGACAGTAACGGTAGAAGTCGTTGAAGCACCTGAACCGGCACCTGTGGTTGTAGCAGCACAAAATGCTCCTGTGCCCGCCGATGTCACGTATTGGAAAGAAAAATTCGACGGGGGATGGAGTACCTACTCAGCAGAAATAGATGAGTTTTCGAAGAGTGCAAATAAAAATCAAGAATACTATTATTTTGCCTACTACATCGATGGCATCATAAGCATGTGGCAAGCCACTGGCGACAATACCTACTTGGATACCGCTATTCGTTTGATCGATGAAACCATTAATGATGCCGTACCTATGGGCAACTATTTGGGTTGGCCATCATCTGACGGTCAAGCCGTACCATTATGGGACAGTTTCTATTGGAGATTCGTAGCTACCTTAACACGAATTATGCACCAATCGCCCAATTTAAGATCCAACGGCACCTATCAAGCGGCTTACGAACGTTTTTTAGCTTTCTCGGAAAAAAACATGTGGGAAAGATATGAAGGTG
>JBATIN010000154.1:0-13559 GCA_049667765.1 Flavobacteriaceae bacterium | reverse complement strand
GGTAAGTGCTACTGGGGGTACGAATTGGAAAGAATACCTTCCGCCAAGTTTTCAAAAAGTTGTATTTTTCCCGGAAATCTATACAAAACAAGAGTTAAATGATTGGGGAAAACAATGGGTAGACCATATCTTTAATCCAGAAAAATCGAATAAGAAAAATGTATAAAAATTGGGGCATCATTTTACTGTTTTTACTAGTATTTTCATGTAAAGATGAGCAAACGGTTATACAAGATGATAAAATAGCCGAGGTCATTTCATTGGCCGAAAAAGTGGCCGTAAAACAATTCGGTTTCGACTTAGATGATTTCAAGGTTCAGAGGGACACCGTTAAAAGAGGCGATAGTTTTGGGGAGTTGATGATGCAGAACAAAGTCGACTATCCCAAGATTGCCAAGATTTCTGAAAATTTTAAAGATACTTTTGATGTACGAAGAATTCGGGTGGGCAAACCTTACATGATCTTAAAATCAAAAGACACAACTGAAACTACCCAGGTATTTATATATGAGAACGACCCTATTAATTATACAGTAGTTGATTTTCGCGATAGCGTAACCGCTTACAGAAAAAAAAAGAAAGTAAAATTTGTTGAGCGAGAAGTGTCGGGTATTATTGAGACCTCACTTTCCGATGCCATTGTAGAGCAAGGCATAGATTATGCTGTGACCCATAATTTGGCCAATGTTTATGCGTGGACCATTGATTTTACTACGCTTCAAAAAGATGACAAATTTAAGATCATTTACAAGGAAAAATACATTAACGATACCATTTATGCTGGGTCAGAAACTATAGAGGCGGCCTATTTTGAGCACAATGGCAAACCAATATATGCCTTTGCCTATGCAAATGATTCATTAAAAAGTATTGTAGATTACTATGATGAAGAGGCCAATAACTTAAGAAGAACATTTCTAAGAATGCCTGTCGAGTTTGGCCGGCTCTCTTCAAAATATAATCTGAAACGTAGAATACGATATTACGGCAATAAAATAAAGCCACATAAAGGAACAGACTATGCCGCGCCTACGGGCACGCCCATTATGGCAACGGCCAATGGAACGGTTGTCGAATCTACCCGTAAAGGTGGTAACGGCAAATACGTTAAAATTCGACATAATGCTACCTATTCTACCCAGTATCTCCATATGAGTAAACAAAAAGTGAAAAAAGGACAATACGTGCGGCAAGGCGACGTAATCGGATGGGTAGGTATGACAGGCAACACTAGTGGCCCTCACGTGTGTTATCGTTTCTGGAAGAATGGGCGTCAGGTAGACCCATTAAAAGAAGAGTTGCCCAAGGCCGAACCTTTGGCAGAAACTCTACAGCCCGATTATTTTGCATTTATCGATCCGTTAAAAGAACAGCTAAACTGTATTGACTACCCTGCAAAAGCATTTGAGGACAACGACGTTGAAAGCATTGGCCGTTAGACTCAACGCCCTTTTTATATTCCATATTTAATTCTCGAGATTAAAGTTTATTTTTGCCCTGAAGTTGCGCTATAAAAAGCCAATAAAAGGTAATCTTAAAACTTCCTTGATATGTCATTACAAAACATAGATCCTACTACCACACAAGTTTGGCATAAGCTTGCCCGTCACTATGAAGAAATAAAAGATACGCATCTTAAAGAGTTGTTTGCCAAAGACCCTGATAGGGCAAAAGACTTAAGGGTGAAATGGAACGATTTTTATGTCGATTTTTCTAAGAACAACATCACTCCCAAAACCTTTGAACTCTTGCAACATCTGGCCGAAGAGGTGCGTTTAGAGGATGCCATTCAAAAATATTTTAACGGAGATGCCATCAATGAAACAGAAGGCCGTGCCGTGCTGCATACAGCTTTACGCGCTAAAATAACAGATACTATTCTGGTAGATGGCGAAAACGTGATGCCCGAAGTGTACCGGGTTAAAGCACAAATGAAGGCATTTTCCAATTCGGTGATTTCTGGCAATAAAAAGGGATTCACCGGAAAATCGTTTACCGATGTCGTGAATATCGGTATCGGAGGATCTGATCTTGGCCCTGCCATGGTCGTCGAGGCCTTAAAATTCTATAAAAACCATCTGAAACTACATTTTGTGAGTAATGTTGATGGCGACCATGTGCAAGAAGTGTTACGAGATTTGAATCCTGAGACAACGCTGTTTGTTGTAGTATCCAAAACCTTTACCACTCAAGAAACACTAAGCAATGCAACGACTATAAAAAAATGGTTTTTAAAATTCGGCACCCAAAAAGATATCGCGAAGCATTTTGCCGCAGTATCGACCAACACTGAAAAGATTGCCGAGTTCGGCATAGCATCAGAAAACGTCTTTCCGATGTGGGATTGGGTCGGAGGCCGATTTTCGCTATGGAGCGCCGTGGGCCTTTCAATAGCCCTTGCCGTCGGGTTCGATTATTTCGACGCCCTTCTAAAAGGTGCCAATGAGATGGACGAACATTTCAAGACAAGCAATTTTGAAAGTAATATCCCTGTAGTATTGGCCTTGCTAAGTGTTTGGTACAATAATTTTCATAGGGCCGAGACCGAGGCGATCATTCCCTATTCACAATATTTAAGCAGACTTTCGGCATACTTGCAACAAGGTATCATGGAAAGCAACGGAAAAAGTGTGGCCCGAAACGGCCAACAGGTCAACTATCAGACCGGCACTATCATTTGGGGCGAACCAGGCACCAATGCCCAACACGCTTTCTTTCAATTGATCCATCAGGGTACTAAATTGATTCCCACCGATTTTATTGCGTTCAAACAATCGCTCTACGGCGATAAAGACCACCATGATAAGTTGATGGCCAATTTCTTTGCCCAGACCGAAGCCTTAATGAACGGCAAGACGCCAGAAGAAGTCCGCTCAGAGTTGGCCGATAAAATGGGTGAGGCAGACCTAGAAAAATTGCTGCCGTTTAAAGTGTTTGCTGGCAACAAGCCTACCAATACTATTTTGATCGACAAACTCACTCCCAGCTCCTTAGGTGCTCTGATCGCTATGTACGAACACAAAATTTTCGTGCAGGGCGTAATCTGGAATATTTTTAGCTACGACCAATGGGGCGTAGAATTGGGCAAACAATTGGCAGGAACCATACTAAAAGACATCCAAAATCAAGAAATTGCTAAACATGATGCCTCAACATCACAATTATTGCGGTTTTTTAAGAGTTGAGAAAGCAATTTTTCAATTCTTTTTAACTTGTAGCGGTATAAGGTATTTTATGCCAAATTAATGTTAAATTTGCCCAACGTTAATTAACATTGACTTAATGCAAAAGTGAGTAGAATACATCACTTTTGCATCTCATTTAAACTAATTAAACACTCGAAAAATGAAAAAAATGTATTTAGCCATCGCGGCATTCTTAATGGTCGTAACGGCATTTTCGCAAGGTACGATTACGGGTACCGTAATCGATGGTGAAGCAAATGGGCCGCTACCCGGAGCCAACGTAGTTGTTAAAGGTACCACGACTGGGGTTTCTACCGATTTTGATGGTAATTTTTCAATTCAGGTACCTGAAGGTTCTGGTACTTTGGTCATTTCCTATATAGGTTTTGTCAGCAAGAGCGTACCGTTTCTTTCAGGCAGTGCTAATTTAGGACAAATAGTTCTACAATCCGATGCCGAAGAATTGGAAGGCGTTGTGGTTGTTGGTACAGGTATTATTGACCTTGCAAGAGATCGACAAACACCGATTGCAGTATCAACTATTCCCGCATCGGTAATTCAAGATAAAATTGGTACTCAAGATGTTACCATGACGTTGGTCAACACTCCTTCTGTTTATGTTGCGGGTCAAGCAGGGGGTTATGGAGATTCAAGAATGTCTGTTCGTGGCTTTGGCCAAGATAATACTGCTTTCCTATTGAACGGTCAACCCATTAATGGTATGGAAGATGGTCTTATGTACTGGTCGAACTGGTCTGGCATGTCTGATATCGCCAACGGAATTCAAATTCAAAGAGGTCTTGGATCTTCTAAATTGGCAATTTCATCTGTTGGGGGTACGGTAAACTTTGTTACTAAGGCCACGGATATGAAAGAAGGTGGTTTCGCCGCCTACAGTATGGCCAATGACAGTTATTATAAAGGTACCATGGCTTATAGCACTGGGATGAATGAAGGCGGATTTGGTGCCAGCGTTATGTTAAGCCATTGGCAAGGTAATGGTTACAATAGTGGTTCTCGTGGACAAGGGCAGAACTACTTTATTTCTTTTGGCTACAAGCCGAACGAACAGCATAATTTCAACTTTTTGATTACAGGTGCCCCACAGTGGCATGATCAAAACTTTACTAAGAGAGTTTCTGATTATTTGCAGTATGGAAGAAAGTATAATAACAACTATGGCACCTTGGATGGGGAATACCTTACTGAAAGAAGAAATTATTATCATAAGCCGGTTGCTAATTTAAACTGGGATTTCAATATCAGCGATAAATCACAGCTTTCTACTGTTCTATACGCCTCTTGGGGCCGTGGTGGTGGTACCGGAAACCTTGGCAGTAGAATACGTACAGCTGATGGCTATGTTGATTGGGATGCAATTCAAGCAGCGAATCAGGCAAGTACAGATGGTTCGGCCGACTATATTATAAGGGCTTCGGCCAATAACCATGCATGGTATGGACTTGTAACAAATTATAATTACAAGATTTCTGAATATATTGATTGGAATTTAGGTTTTGATCTAAGGTCTTACAAAGGCACACATTTTAGGCAAGTAGTGAACCTTCTAGGTGCCGATTACTGGTTGGATAATAGTAGTGTACGATTTCCAACAGGGTTTCAGGTTTCAAATACGTTCAAGGCAAATCCTTGGAGCGCCATTTCTAATTATGCCGATGAGGGAGAAAGAATTGCCTACGATTATGACGAACGTATCAATTACGGGGGAATATTTTCTCAAATCGAGTATGCAAAAGATGGTTTTTCTGTATTTGCACAAGGGGCTCTATCAAGTCAGTCACATATTCGTTGGGATAGGTTCGGTTATTCTGTTGCAGAGGAGGAATCTGAAAAAGTGACCAATCCTGGCTATAATGTAAAAGCAGGCGCAAGCTATCAGATAGACGATCAGAATGCAATCTATGTCAACACAGGTTACTATTCGCGTCAGCCCTATCATGATAATATTTATTTAAATTTTGGCAATGAGGTAAACCCATTGACCGAAAATGAAAAAATCTTTGGGCTTGAAGCAGGGTACTCGCTTAGGTTAAACGGATTTTCAGCGAATGTAAACCTCTATAGAACGTCTTGGAAAGATAGGGTTGTGACTTCTTCAAACTTGGTAGATGATGTCTTACAGTTTACTTCTAACTTTGGGGTGGAGCAATTACATTCAGGTGTTGAAGTCGATTTTAAATCAAGATTAATGGATGCTTGGAGTTTAAGAGGTTTCTTGTCAATAGGTGATTGGCAATATAAAGGTGAGTCAAGAACCCGCGTAAGCGACGAAGATAGAAACATTATAAGTGAAGAATCGGTCGATGTAGACGGCGGTAAAGTGGGTGATGCTGCACAGTTTACTTTCGGTTTAGGAACCGATTATACTTTTTCTGAAAGAGTATCTGTGGATGCCGATTACAGATATTATGATAAATTATACGCAAGGGTAGGTGCCGTGAAAGAAAATTTAGAACTTCCAAGTTTTGGATTGCTTGATTTAGGGGCCACCTTCAAAATCATCAAAACAACAGGAAGCAAAGAAGGGTTGAGCCTTCGTGTGAATGTTAACAATGCCTTACATAAGATTTATCTTTCTGAACTTACTTCAAACAACGTTTTGGAAGCAGGTGACGAATCTTATCAAGGGGTGAATGTAAGCAACTTTGGTTACTTTGGTCTAGGTAGAACTTGGAATGCTGGTTTGCGATACACTTTCTAGGAATTATAGAATACAAGAAAACCCTGCTCATATAGCAGGGTTTTTTTATGCCCAAATATTAGTACATTTATCCTCCTTAAAGACAATATCATGGAAGAAACTAGTTTAGCCTATCAATGGATCCAACCCTTACATTCTTATTTGGCCTATGCGGCCCTGGCAGTACTCTTTCTTGCCGTGGCAAACGCTGTTATGGGTTTGGTGGGTAATAAAATGTTCACTATGGGCAAAGACCTACGCTTGAGTCTGTTCGCGTTGATCTTATGCCATATTCAATTATTGGTAGGGTTGCTGCTTTATTTTGTTTCCGCTAACGGGTTCAGTGCCATACAAGAATTCGGTATGGGCGGTTTAACCTCAACGGCACGGTTGTTGGCCGTAGAGCATCCATTCGTGAATATTCTTGCTATTATTTTAATTACCGTAGGCTGGTCACGCCATAAGAAATTTATGGAAGGCGATAAAAAATTCAAGAGTATCGCTATATTCTATGGCCTGGGATTACTGCTTGTTTTAAGTAGGATTCCATGGGGACAATGGTTTAATTAAATTCAAAGTTCTTTTGCTAGATAACCTTGAGTTCATTCAAAGGGCAAAGCATGATGTACTCCCAGCACATTTTTCTTTGAAGGCTGAAGGCATACATATATAGAAACTGATTACTTAATTCGATTAAAAACATAGAAATGAAAAAACTAGTAACAATAACCCTATTGGCCGTCTCCATGCTATCTTGTGCCCAAGGAAAGAAACTCTTTAATGGCGAAAATTTAGACGGATGGACAGTCTATGGCACTGAAAAATGGTATGTGGAAGATGGATTACTAATCTGCGAAAGTGGTCCCGATAAAGGGTATGGATATTTAGGCACCAATGAGCATTACAAAAATTTCGAATTGACCTTAGATTTTAAACAAGAGGCCAATGGTAATAGTGGCGTATTTATTCGCTCAACGGTCGATGGTACTAAAGTTAACGGCTGGCAAGTGGAAGTTGCACCTCCGGGGCACGATACGGGCGGTGTTTATGAATCTTACGGACGAGGATGGTTGATCAAACCAGACCCCGAAAAAGACAAGGCACTTAAAATGGGTGAATGGAACACCATGAAAATAAGAGTCGAGGGCGACCATTTAACGTCTTGGCTCAATGGCACCGAAATGGTCAATTTTTCAGACGAAAAAATCGGACAGGGCGAAGGAGGTATTGCCCTTCAGATTCATGATGGTGGAGGTATAAAAGTGAACTGGCGGAATATCAAAATCACTGAGTTGAAGTAAACTGACTTTGAGCGAGCAGCGAAGCAATCTGATGGACCCATAGAAAAAGGTTCAAGAGATTGCTTTGTCGATTCTACCCAATTGCAATTGTTATAGGTCCATGTTTAGACCCATTCTATGCAATGAAGTTTCTGCTTTCCTCCTTGGGAGAGCCTGTCCCGAATTTACTTCGGAGGGTCGGGGGATGCCTCCTTTATCAAATACAAATACACCGGAAAATGATCAGAATACCCGCCAGCATAACTCCCACCCGCATAGGTGCGGAATGGATAACCTTTGAATTGTCCTTTTTTTGATATAAGATAAGGGGCATTGTACACGGAAGCTTTCCAATAGCGATAGTCCGTGGGTTTAGGGTGTATCAAGTTCTCGGTAAAGTAGAGCTGGTCAAAAAGGTTCCATTTGTCGCGGTAGGCCAGGGATCCTATCCCTTTTTTATATAATTTTTCCATGGGGTTGAAGAGGTCCCCTTCTTCAAGTTGCCGCATCTTCCCTTTAGTTTTTAAAATTTTTTTAAAACTATCATTGGTGGGGTCATCATTAAAATCGCCCATACTAATGATTTTTGAAGATACGTCTAATCGACGAACCGAATCGATAATTCGCTTGTTCAACGTCGCAGCCGCTACTCGATTTGGATTGCTTCTTGCCTCGCCGCCACTTCTAGAGGGCCAATGGTTCACTAAAAAATAGAATTGCTCGTCGTCTAAAAGTCCGCCGACGATAAGTTGATCACGGGTGTAGTTACGGTCTTCATCGGCATTGATAAGCAGTAATCGGTGACTGGCGAAGGAAGTGGGCAGAAAAGCCGCTTTTTTATAGAGTAAGGCTACATCAATGCCACGTTCATCGGGCGAATCAAAATGAACGATGCCATAATCCTTGTTTTGTAAAGGAGTACTATGCACAAGGTCTTCGATTACTTTTTTATTTTCTACCTCGCAAATGCCGATGATATCAGGAGAGGTTTTGGTCACATCAGATCCAATCTCCGATAGTACTTTTGATAGATCGGCTACCTTTTTCTCATAGCGTTCTAGGGTCCAGTTGTCCTTGCCCTCGGGGGTACGATCATCATCGAAGATCAGGGAGTCATTTTCGGTATCAAAGAGATTCTCAAGGTTGTAAAAAGCTATCGTTCGTATTTTATACTGTCTTTCTTCTTGGGCAGTTGCCAAGAAAAATGTCAGGAAAAGCAAGATGAAACCTTTAATTTTCATGTAATCAAGTAGATAGAAGTCCCAAATAACGAAAAAACTGTCAATTTCAAAGGGAATTTCGCTTTATAAAACTCAATTTTCGATATATTGTAATGTAAAGCTGATAACATAACCGAATCCGTTTGAAGAAAAGGATTTTGATACTAGTATGGTTCTGCTGCTTAAAATCATTTGCGGTACAACAACTTATTGAGGTCGACGGAACTGTTTTTGATAACCGTTCAAAAAAACCCTTGGTCGGGGTTTTGATAACGCTAGAAGAAACGCAGCTAAATGCCGTAACAGATGCTAAAGGTGCATTCACAATTGCTGTGCCTCATTTTGGCGAGTATATTTTAACGCTTTCGTCAACTGATTTCATTGGTAAACGAATTCCTATTACCATAGAAAACCAAAGCCTTCAAATCGGACCGATTTATTTGGACAGGGATTTGGCGGTAGAACAGGACGATAACCTTATCACCCTTACAGATTCAGAATTGTTGGACGATGAGGCAAGCACCGTTTCTTCAGGTTTGCTACAGGCCACCAGGGATGTATTTCTCAGCCGTGCCGCCTTCGATTTTGGGCAGGCCTTTTTTCGTGTTCGGGGCTACGATTCGCAACAGGGTAGAGTACTGATCAACGGTATTCCCATGAACAAGTTCTATGATGGCAGGCCGCAATGGAACAATTGGGGCGGACTTAACGACGTCACAAGAAACCAACAATTTACAAATGGCCTTGGCGCTTCCGATTTTACGTTCGGGGGCATTTTGGGCAATACGAATATTGATACAAGACCTTCGGGGCTGCGCCCAGGCACACGACTTTCTTCTTCTTTTTCCAATAGAACCTATACCGGCAGATTGATGGCTACCTACAATTCTGGCATGAAAAAAAATGGCTTGGCCTATAGTTTTTCCGCTTCCCGAAGATGGGCCAAGCAGGGGTATATCGAAGGCACACTGTATGACGCATTTTCTGTTTTTGGCGCATTGGAATATCAGGTCAACGACCGAAACAGTCTTACTTTTACAGGTATTTTTGCCAGCAATCGTCGAGGACGTTCTTCGGCGATTACCGAAGAGATTTTTGAATTGGTCGGTAAAAAATACAATCCGTATTGGGGCGAACAAGATGGGAAGATCAGAAATTCGCGGGAGCGAAAGATTGCCGAACCCATTATACTATTGAACCATAGGTACAGCTCCAATAAATTTTATTTGAATACAGGTGTCGCCTACCAATTCGGCACCCATGCCCGAAGTCGTTTGGGCTACTACAATGCGCCAAACCCCGATCCGACCTATTATCGTTATTTGCCCAGTTTTTATGTGAATAGCCCCATTGGCGCGAACTTCACCAGTGCCAATCTGGCCAAAGAAGGATTTCTCCAAAACCCACAAATGGACTGGCAGCAAGTCTATACCGCAAATAATAGGGAGCAAGCCTCCTATGTGCTCTACGATGATAGTGCAGATGACACTCAATTGACCTTAAATACTGTTGGAAATCTATCATTAACTGAAACGGTGCAACTTGATTTCGGACTCACCTACCAGCAGTTGACGAGCGATATCTATGCACAAATAAATGACCTGTTCGGGGCCGAGTACCATTTAGATGTTGACCCCTTCTCCAATACCCAGAATGATGAACAGGGTGTTGTGCAAAAAGGAAGTGACGCACTCTTTAACTATCATTATGAAATGAACGCTTCCCGTTTTGACGCTTTTGCTCAAGTAAGATACCTCGGTAAAAAATGGGATGCTTTTGTGGCAGGGAATTTCTCCAAAACCGATTATCAGCGAGAAGGCCTTTTCCTGAACGAACGTTATTTAAACGACTCCTTTGGCAAAAGTGAAACAATTCCTTTTTCAAATTATGGCGCGAAAGGCGGGTTTACGTATAAGCTTACCGGTAGGCATTGGTTGACTTTGCACGGCGCATATTTGAACCAGCCTCCGGTGCTTCAGAATATATTCATCAATCCTAGAGAAAATAATCAAGTCGTTCCCTATATTCAGAGCGAGACTGTTTCGACTTCAGATATTAACTATTTTATCCGCTTACCGAAACTTACAGGAAGGCTTACCGGTTTTTACACACGCTTTCAGAATACCACCGATATTAATTTCTTTTTTGTCGATGCCGGGGTAGGTTCCGATTTTGTTCAAGAAGTGCTGACAGATCTTGACAAGCTACATAAGGGTTTTGAACTAGGTTTGGAATACCAGCTTTCACCAGCGGTAAAGCTTACTGCTGTGGCCGCGGTTAGCCAATATGTGTTTGCCAGCGACCCGTTGGTTTCTATTAATTTCGATACTGCTGGGGCTGAAGAAGATTTTATAAACCCCGATGGTAAGGTCGATCTGGGCATCGCCGACATCAAAGATTACAAACTTGCCCAAGGTCCGCAACAAGCGTATGCCTTAGGTATTGAATATCGCGATCCGAAATATTGGTGGGTGGGCATGACCACGAATTACTTGGCCGATAATTACGCCAATATTTCTACGATTACCCGTACGCAGAGTTTCTATTTGGACCCTGAAACCAATCAGCCATTCCCTCAGGCAACAATGGAAAAAGTAAACGAACTCTTGGCACAAAAGCCCTTGGATAATTTTTATTTGCTAAATGTGGTAGGGGGAAAATCATGGCTTAAAAAAGGAAAATACATCAGTGTGTTCGCGAGCATAAATAACGTTTTCGATGCCGTTTTTAGAACCGGCGGTTATGAACAGAGCAGAAATGGAAATTTTGGACAGTTACAACAAGACAACTTGAGCGGTACACCCTCTTTTGCCCCAAAATATTGGTACGGCTACGGCCGAACGTATTTTTTGAATGTGGCATATAGTTTTTAACTATAAGAAATGAAAAGAAGTATAATAATATCGGCTATACTATTATTAATTTTGGTGCAATTAGCATGTGTCAAGAATCGTAGTTTTGACGTGCCAAATAGTAATTGTTCTGATACCTTATCTGCAAACGTTTCGTACTCCGAGGTCAAAAACCTGTATGTAGATCAAACCCTTCAAATACAAGATGACCTAATCATTGAAGGCTATGTGGTTTCTTCCGATGAGGCGGGCAACTTTTTTAGCACGCTCTATTTTCAAGACAACCCTACGGCACCGACCGAGGGCTTTCAAATTGAGATTGATGTACGTGATTCACATTTATTTTATCCTGTTGGCAGTAAGATTCTCATCAAACTCAAAGGACTGTATCTTGGCAAGAGTAAAGATGTGTTTAAGTTAGGTGCGACCTTTATTTCTTTTGGCAATGTTTCGGTAGGGAGATTACCTGCAAGCGTAGTGAACCAGCATGTATTTGTATCCTGTGACGAAAAAGTGAGTATACAACCTACCCAAATTTCAATAGAAGAAGTACAGCCAAAACTTACGAACATCTTAGTACAAATTAACGATGTGGAAGTTTTACAAGAAGAATTGGGCGAGCTATTCGCTATACCACAAGAGGAAACTGAACGAACCCTCACCGATTGTAACGATAACGAAATTATATTGCTGAACAGTGGGTATGCCGATTTTCAGTCTGATTTGTTGCCTGAAGGCAATGGTAGAATAACCGGGGTGCTGCTCCGTGAAAACGATAATTATCGCTTGGCCATTAGAAGTTTAGATGATATTCGTTTTACAGATGAACGCTGTGAAGACCTGGTCGACGAGTTTAGCTCAAATGCCATTTTTATTTCAGAATTGGCCGACCCTGACAACAATATTGGGGCACGATTTGTAGAGCTTTTTAATGCTGATATGGCCCCACTTAGTTTAAAAGGCTGGTTATTGCACCGTTATACGAATGATAATACCGAAGTAAGTTCAACGATAGATTTATCGGAGGTAGTAATTGATGGAGAAAGTACTTTGGTGATTTCCCCTAATGCTGAAGAGTTTACATTGGTCTATGGTTTTGCCCCTGATTTGGGAGTGGGCACGAACAGTCCGGCAGATTCCAATGGCGACGATAATCTAGAATTGGTAGACCCTTTCGGGGAGGTTATCGATAGGTTCGGCATCATCGGGGAAGACGGTACGGGCACCGACCACGAATTTGAAGATGGCAGAGCAACTCGAAATGCTGAAATTACTGAAGGCAATCCTACTTATACCTTTAGTGAATGGACCATTTATAACGATTCTGGAAATTCGGGAACAGTTAACCAACCTCAGATAGCTCCTGAGGATTTTTCTCCCAAAGCAAGAAACTAACCTTTAGATTGCAATTCTTGCCATCCTAAAATAGCCGAGGCTCCTTTTAGATAGGCATCATAAGAATGGTAAACCAATTGCTTGCCCATATCAAGAACTACAGGCCATTTTATATCGTCCCAACCCTGACCCAATAATTTATTTATTCCGGTTTCAACTTGGTCCCTTGCAACAGCACCCATAATGCGAATGGTATCTTTTCCACTTCTGGCAGAAAGGCCAATATAGAAATCGGCCGTGTTTCCAGAAAAAGAGCATTTGGGCATTGTATTTATCTGAATATCAGATAAATCAATTATTTTTTCCGAATTCTTTTTAAGTAAAGGTGTGGTCGTGGAAGCTATTTGCATAGGTTGAATTTACGTTTATTTTGGCGCTCTTGCCCTTTAGCCAAGTCTAATATTATCAACTTTTTATTAACTATTGCTGTTTAATTGTTGAAAGACTAATTAAAATGGATGGGTTGAATCAATCTTATGTAAGAAATAAAAACATAAACAAAATCTATCATTTAATAATATTTTAATATCATTTGACTATGCGTTTTATCGGGTATTTCGTACTTTTAAAGGATATAATCTAACGGCAAAAAGTAACTTCGAACAGCTTATAAACAATACTACTATGGATAACAAAAACAACCCTAACGGAACGGCTTGGGATATCAACGACTCAAGTAAATGCCCCTATTTGGGCGGAACTCAAAAACAAACCGCAGGTGGTGGTACCACTAACCAAGACTGGTGGCCCAACCAGTTACGATTGAACGTTCTGCGTCAGAATTCTGAGTTGGCCAACCCAATGGACGAAAATTTCAACTATGCCGAAGAATTCAAATCTCTTGATCTTGCAGCGGTAAAAAAAGATATTATAAAGGCATTGACCACCTCCCAAGATTGGTGGCCTGCGGATTACGGTCATTACGG
>JBATIN010000153.1:0-7244 GCA_049667765.1 Flavobacteriaceae bacterium | reverse complement strand
AAAAGACTTTAAATAGGTTGTAAGCTGTACATTAAAAGACATGTACATTTTGGTAAGCACTTATCCAGTATTTAAACGGCCTATATGCTATCAAAAATAATTAATTAGATATTGGCTATATAAAGGCGTAACAAAGCTTTAGCTTGCTTAAAAGAATGCTTGAAAAGAATGAAGTTGAATTAGGCTTGAATAGGTCACGCTTTTCTCTAAACTCCTCTAGAAAATAGTATGGTAGTAAAGGTTTTGAAGATTATTCTTAGGTCTAACGCTATAGAATGCATTTTAATATAATATAGGTCGTACTCTAATTTTTTAATGGAATCGTTTAGATTTTCCCCATATTTAAATTTAACCTGGGCCCAGCCTGTGATACCGGGCTTTATTAGGTGGCGAATATTGTAATAGGGCGTAATTTCGTTTAATTTATCAACAAATACTTTGCGCTCTGGTCTTGGGCCGATAAACAACATATCCCCTTTAATTACGGAAACGATTTGTGGTAGTTCATCTATTCTGAACATTCTTAAAACCCTACCGAACGGCGTAATTCTCGCATCGTTTTTGGTGGCCATTTTTGCACCACTCTTTTCCGCATCCACTACCATTGAACGAAACTTGTAAATATTAAATTCCTTTCCATACCTGCCCACTCGCTTTTGTAGATAGAATAAGGGGCCAGGATTAAAAACCAGGTTCAAAAGAAAAACGAAAGGGGTTACTAAAACGAATATCAAGCCTATAAAAAGCGATAGGGAAAAGTTTATGGTAAAGTTGAAAATTTTAGAAAGGTACCTTACCCTTGTATGTTGTATCTGTAAAATTTCGGCACAGCTTTCATTTGCATTGTGGGTAATTATGGGAAGTGCTTCATAAATATTTTCGTAAAACGAAGTGAAGGTCACCACTTCTTTGCCGGCAACCAAAGCCTCGAGCATTGTTTTTTCTACAAATTTAGGAAGTGGATTGGCAGTATTTATATCTAAAATCCATGAATCGATTTCATTATTGATATTCTTCAATTCATCTTCTTGCAATTGGTTCTTATCACTTATGTCAATGACATCAACAACGTTGTAAAAAGTGTTTATGCCTTTCCCGTTTATAATTTCTACGTATTTTTCCCAATCGCTACTTATGTATCCATCATGTATATAAAGCACTTTTTTTGTAGTTGAAATAAATTTGAAGGCAAAAGTGAAAAGCCTTCTCCAGATTAGGATCGCAATAGGGGTTAAAAAAAGAAATAAAAGAAGATTTACCCGCCAAAAACTAAAATCGAAAAGTATTACTGAGCCTATGATTTGGGCAAAAATGAATAAAATGCTAACGATCAGCCCTTTCATAATAATATTGACCGTATACCTGGAATCGTTGGCTAAATAATAAAAGTTGAGCACATAGGCCAAAAAGAAGTAGGAGAACAATCCTAAGCCGGTAAGTACGACCATTGGAAACATCCCTAAGTTCTCATTATCTAAGACATAGAATAGAAAAAAGAAGATAGAAAGACCAATTATTAACAGGTCGCCGAGAACCAGAATAATTTTTCTTTCAGGAATATTTAATTTGGATTGGCCAGTCATAAGTTAGGGGGCGTATTACTCAGCTCGATTAAAATTAAGTCAAATAGGTTTATTCTATGGACTTTTGTCTGATATTTAGACGTATTTGTTTAAAATTAGGTTGTATCGTCACTTTTATTACCTTTTTTTTAGATTAGCAATAATACTAATCGGCTGATTTATAAGGTAGTATAATAATTATTCTTCCAATTCAAGTAAAATAATGTGTCATTTTAAGCACTTACTTCATGTTGGACACTGATGTTTATAGCACGTAAAAAGTATATGGGATATCAACGGCACAAAGTATGAACTATTTCATTTTATTCGGATAATTATAAGCTTTCAAGGCATTTAATGTATTTTTTACTTATTTCTTCATAAGTGCAATGTTTCATAAGATAATCATAGCCCTTATTTCCATATACCGCTAAAGCATCTTGATCTAGCGATAAAAAATAATTTATTCTTTCTAAAAGCGCTTCTTCATTCTCAGGTTCTATCACATAACCTGCACCAGACTAGGTAACAGGGTCTTCATGTGAATTTAAGGCTTGTATGATAGGTTTTTTTGCAAAAAAATAATCGAAGGTCTTAAGTTGCGAGGTGCCGAATTTATAGATCGTAGTTTCCTTGGTACCCTTGCCCATAAACAATAGATCCATTCTTTTTAGAAATTCTGGAACATAATCTTTAGGAATTCTATCCATTAAATGAATGTTGGTATATGGTTTTGAAATTTCAATGATATGTTCCTTTTCTGGACCCCAACCTAAGATATATAATTGTAGTCGCTTGTCCGGATGAGTGCCAATAACCTTGATCAAGGTATCCAAAGGGTTGGCGGTCACCAGAGTGCCCGCATAGCCAATATTGAAAGTAGATGGGGAAATATCGATATCGACTACATCTTTCAAATTTAAATTGGTCGCTCCTTTAGGAATTTCGTAGCCATTGGTAATCCATTCAAACTTAAAATTATCATGACCAAGAACTGTTTTTATGTGCCTATCGGCTTTAGGAATTACGGATACGATAAGATCGGCTTTCTTGTACGACAATCGTTCTAAGTAGGCCAAGAACCGTACAAATAGGTTTTTTTCAGAATAGGCACCTAATTCAACAATTGTAAGTGGCCAAATATCGCGTACTTCAAAAACGAACTTCGCTTTCGGGTAAAAAAGCCATTTCATCAAAACGATATTCAAAATGGGAAGAATAGGTATCGATGAGAGTACGATGACATCAGGTACCTTAATTTTTTTTCTAGATATAAACGGAACAAGAAACAGACCGAGACAAAACCAGATCCAACTCATCATTCTGCCAATTCCGTTATTCGAATACGTATTACCCCTTAAAATTAGCGTTTTGATCTCTTTGTCTACAAATTTATATAAGCCCTTAATTTTATTATGACGATAGGGGGCATGTGAGAAAGATGAGGTAAACAAGGTTACGTTATACCCTTGTTTCACCATGTTTTTGGCAATGTAATAATGGCGATAGCCTTCCCCTTCAATATCGGGACTCGTTATATATTGATTGATGAACCAAATATTCTTCATCTATATGATTTCTAATATTTTGTCGGTAATCGTTTTTCCGATCTGTAACGATGATGTAGCTGCCGGTGATGGCGCATTGACCACATGTACGGCATTTTGGGTATATTTGATCATAAAATCATCTACAAGTTGCCCATTCTTGTTACAAAGTTGTGCCCGTACTCCGGATGGCCCGTCTTCAAGGTCTTCTTTCACTATTTCAGGAACCAATTGTTGAAGTGCTTTTGTAAACGCACTTTTTGAAAAAGAACGATACATTTCATACATGCCCACATCCCAATACTTAAAGGCAATTTTAATGAACCCCGGATAGGTTACGCTTTCTATAAATTCATTGAAATCAAAATCACTGTTTTTATACCCTTCACGTTTAAAGGCAAGTACGGCATTTGGCCCAGCATCGATTCTTCCGTTAATCCTTCTCGTAAAATGAACCCCAAGAAAAGGAAAACTTGGATCTGGTACCGGGTAGATTAAATTGTTTACCAAATAGGATTTCTCTTTTTTCAAAAGAAAGTACTCCCCTCTAAACGGAATTATCTTCGCATCTAGTTCAACCCCGTCCATTTTCGCGATTTTATCGGAATACAAACCGGCACAGTTGATGAGAAATTTGGTTTTTAGGATTTTCGTACGGGTAATTATGGCATAATGTCCCTCTGTGTGTTGTAATTCCTTTACTTTTTCGCCAAGAAAAAAATCAACTTTTGCCGCCAATAATTTATCCCGCAATCGATCGGCCACTTCAGAATAGTTTACAATTCCAGCTTGTGGCACCAAAATTCCTTTTGTTCCCGATACATGGGGCTCGATTTCAAGTAATTGCTCTTGGTTCAAGAGACGAAGCCCTTTTAGCCCGTTAGCGTTGCCCCTGTCGAAAATATCTTTTAGTTTGGTTTCGTCCGACGATTTCGTTGCAACGATTACTTTACCACAGATGTCATATTTGATATTTTCCCTTTCACAAAAATCGATCATCCGAGTATAGCCGTCTTTACAGTTTAAGGCTTTTTGGCTTCCCGGTTTATAATAGATTCCCGAATGGATGACCCCGCTGTTACGACCCGTTTGGTGCGCTGCCACGGTATTTTCCTTTTCGATGATCGCTAAAGCAATGCCCGGTCGCTCGTTCACTAAATTATAAGCCGTAGCCAACCCAACGATACCTGCACCTATTATCGTGACATCATAGGTCATAGTGTTATTTAAAAAATGATTTTACCGCTTTAACGACCACTTCGGCATCTGAAAGGGTAATATGTTCACCAATAGGAAGACTCAATAATTTAACGTCGAGGCTGCTCGCTTTAAAATCACCTTCGTTATGCCCTAGATATTCATATGCCTTTAGCTTTGGAAGGGCAATAGGGTAGTGGATACCCGTCTGGATGTCTTTTTGTTTTAGATATTCTTGTAGTTCATCACGTTGATCGATTCGTATCACAAAAAGATGGTATACCTGTCTGGCCCATGATGCTCTTACGGGCAAGGTTATTTGTTCGATTCCTGCCAGATGTTTAAGGTAATAATCGGCAATTTCGATACGTTTGTTCGTCCATGCATCCAAATGCTTTAGTTTAACATTTAAAACGGCGGCCTGCAGATTGTCAAGTCTACTGTTTCTTCCTTCGAATACATGATTGTATTTATCGATTCGGCCGTGGTTGGCAATCATTTTAGCCTTGATCGCCAGTTCATCGTTATTGGTTAAAATGGCACCGGCATCGCCATAGGCGCCCAAATTTTTACCGGGATAGAAACTGAACGCGCCGATATCGCCCATTGCCCCGATACGCTTACCCTTAAACTCGGCCCCGTGTGATTGGGCGCAATCTTCAATGATCTTTAGGTCGTGTTCTTTTGCAATTTCAAGTAAAGCCCCCATATCACAAGGGTGGCCATAAAGATGCACTGCAATAATAGCACTTGTTTTAGGGGTGATCTTTGATTTTAGGCTTTTTATGGAAATCGTGTAATTCGAGGTATCGCAATCGCAGAATACCACCTTATACCCAGAACGGCTTACTGCTTCTGAACTTGCGATAAAGCTGTTGGCGGGAACAATTATTTCTGAGTTTTTCGGTAGGGCCAAGGCTTCTAATGCAATTTCGAGTGCGTCGGTTCCATTGGCTACACCAATACAGTGTTTTGCATTTTGATAGGCTGCAAAATCATTCATGAATCGGTTAGATTCCTCACCACCGATAAATGCTGAGGTTTCAATTACGTTCTGAATTGCGGCATCCATTTCTTTTTTCATGGTGCCATATTGATATTCTAAATCGAGGAACTTTATCATTCTTATTTGTTTATTTTTTTAGCCGGGTTTCCAGCGTAAATACCAGGTGTATCAATATTTTTGGTAACTACGGCGCCAGCACCGATCACTACGTTGTCACAAATATTTACCGGAAGGATTGTTGCGTTGGAACCAATGGAAACCTTGTTGCCTATTTTGGTCGATTTCCACAAGGTTTTATCGCCCTGTGCCGGACCTCCCTTTGCAAAAAGATCATTTATGAACATGACACCATGGCCTACGAAACAATCGTCTCCTATGGTTACAAGTTCACAAATAAAACTGTGCGATTGCACTTTGGTATTATTGCCTATGACCACATCTTTTTGAATTTCTACAAAAGGTCCAATAAAACAATTATCACCTATCTCACAGCCATAGATGTTGACCGGTTCTACAATCTTTACGTTTTTGCCAAAAGTGCAGTCTTTTATCGCTATTTGTAGTTTTTTATACACTTTTGTTTCTGTTGTCTATTTGTTGATAAATTTTGTCGATGATTTCTACGGTTTTAAGGCCTTCAAAACCGTTAGCGGAAATTACCCCATCTTTTGTCAATACTTCAACTACGTTTTCATATACCTTATCGTGGTTGGACATTGAACCTTGGTACTGCCCGTAGTTATTAGCCGTATTGCCCTTGGGTAAATTCTCTACTTTTAGGCCATCGATACTTTGGTACTCCAGTTCGTTTAGGTATTGACCGCCTATTTTTACGGTGCCTTTTTCACCGAAAATGGTGAGTGACCCTTCCATGTTTTTAGCGAAACTGTTTACGGTATAATTGATACTTCCAATTGCGCCATTATAGAACTCCAGCGCTACCACTCCGTTGTCATCAAATTCCGTAATGCCTTGATGATGGAAGTTGCCACCGAATGCCCGTACATTTTTCACGTCGCCGACCAACCAATATAATAAGTCAATAAAGTGACTAAATTGTGTGTAAAGGGTACCACCGTCCATATCAAGGGTTCCTTTCCATGAATCTTTGTAGTAATCGGGGTTTCTGTTCCAAAAACAGTTCAATTGAGCAGAATAGATTTTACCTAGCTTATTTCCATCCAAGAGCTTTTTAACGGCCTCTACTGGAGGATTGAACCTATTTTGTTTTACGATCATAAGGCGTTTATTGGTGTTTTCCGCTACCTTGATCATTTCACCACAATCGTAAACACTAATAGCCATCGGTTTTTCACATAGTACATGAAAACCAGCTTTTAAAGACTTTATGGAATGTGCCGAATGAAGTCCGTTCGGGGTACATATAGCGACTAAATCGGCTTCTTTTGAGTTTTCCAACAAATCTTCGATAGTATAGTAGGCTTTGGCGCCGTACTCTTTCGCAAGTTCATTTGCCTTTTCGGGGACAATATCACAAACGGCAATCAATTCACCATTGTTTACGGCATGTCCGGCATGCCTAGAGCCAATGCGACCGCAACCGACAATGGCGAATTTCAGTTTTTTTGTTTTCAATAGGTAATTTTTAAGTTGGCTATTTTAATCAAGTTACCCTACTAACGGTCGATAATAACTAATTAGTATTTGATAGGCCTTTAAAATATAGAATAAATGGGTGAAAATTTATAGTTACTTTTTAAATGATAGGTTCTTGATCTAATAATTAATTGTATGTATAACTTGGCAATTTGCTAGAAAGGAATGCATTGACCCTAATAAAGTATTCCTTTAAACAATAAGTTAATAATTTAAGGGTGCCACAGTGGTGTTTTATAATCTTCTGATTTTGGGGACCAAGGTGTAATAAGGGCCTTTCTTTTTCGTTCTTACTATCAACATACGGTTAGTAGT
>JBATIN010000152.1:0-4485 GCA_049667765.1 Flavobacteriaceae bacterium | reverse complement strand
ACCCTACACCGAAGAGGATATTGCCAATGCCGAGGCAAACATGGCCGAACAAGCCACTAAAATTGAGAAAAACCTATACACTGATCCCGACTTTGCCACCGGTTATGAAGAAGATAAAAAATATGCTGCGGAGAACGGAGAAGACTTTATTGAAATGAGGGACAGGGAAATCGTCTCATTGATCGCCTATCTGCAACGTTTGGGCACGGACATTAAAGTAAAGGATGCTGACGAAGTGGCAACTAAAAAATAAGTATAACAAAAAGAATATAGAAAAGAGAACAAAGAAAATAGACAGAAGCACCAACAGTCTTTTCCCCATTCTCTCTTCTCTAAACAAATAAAGTCATGTTAAAATTTGTAAAAGGCCACATGGAGAGTATCGACGGGGTAGCTACATACCCAATGATATCACTACTTATTTTCTTTATCTTCTTTTCACTGCTTTTTTGGTGGGTATTCACCGCCTCAAAAGGATACATAAAAGAGGTAAGCGAAATACCATTGGAAAAAGACAACCAATCTAAAGACGAATTATTATGAGAAATACGATTCCTTGGTGGATAAGAATCCCCGTACTCTTTTTTATCATTCTCGGTTTAATGGAATATTTTATCGATTCTGGTGATAAACCTGCCATTCTCGAATATCCTATTACGCAGTTTTTTATGCTTATGGTGTTGTTGTTGTTGATCGCCATAGAATTGATTTTACAATCGGTTGAAAACGTAATGTTTCAATCAATGACCCCTGAGGCGAAAACAAGATATCTTGAAAACAAATCAAAAGGTACCGAATGGGTATGGGGAAAAAATATCTGGAAAAAAATTACTGGCAATAAACCTATTGAGGCAGAAGCCGAAATTATCTTAGATCACAATTATGACGGTATTCGCGAACTAGACAACACCCTACCACCTTGGTGGGTCTATATGTTCTATGCTACGGTAATTTTTGGGGTGGCTTATTTAGTACGTTTTCACATTTTTAATGAATATACACAGGCAGAAGAGTATATGACCGAAATTGCCATAGCCGACGCTGAAGTTGCCGAATACAAGAAAAATGCTAAAGGCCTAGTTGATGCAAACACGGTAGAATTACTTACTGAGGCTTCAGACATTAGTGCGGGTAAAAGTATTTTCGAAAGCAATTGTGTTGCCTGTCACATGGCCGATGGTGGAGGTGGAATAGGCCCCAACCTAACAGACCAAAATTGGATCTTGGGAGGAGGCATCAAAAACATCTTCAACACCATTTCAGAAGGTGGTCGTGACGGAAAAGGAATGATTGCTTGGAAACAGACCCTTAAGCCCTTAGAAATGGCTCAGGTAGCAAGTTATTTGCTTACTTTTCAAGGTACTACGCCAGCTAGTCCTAAAGATCCTGAAGGCGATATTTGGGTTGATGAGAATGCCCCAAAAGAAGAAATGACGGCTCCGGAACAAGCTAAAGATTCTACTACGGTGGCAATAAACTAAAAGAGTGAACAATAAAACCACCTACGCTAAGACGAGGGGAGGTGGTTTTTCCACTTTAGTGTGTAAAAAGCGGAAGGGTTGCAGGCAAGGCCAGAGGGAATAGTCCCAAAATAATGTCCTTAATCGCCAGGGCTAGTGTTCTACCCCTACCGTCAAGCCCAGCCGCGAAAGGCGAATGGATACTAGCTTCCCTTACAAAGAGGAAGGAACAAAACAAAAGAATCATTATAACCGAAATTCCTAAACTACCAACCATCCCACCAAAAAATATATAAGATTAAAATGGCACAAGACCAAGACAATTTTAGGGATAGTATAGGAACTATTAATGAAGAAGGTAAAAGGGCATGGGTTTTTCCTAAAAAACCAAGTGGAAAATATTACCAATACCGCAAATATGTAAGCTATTTTTTACTTGCGTTTTTGGTGTCAGCACCTTTTATTAAAATCAACGGAAACCAATTTTTAATGTTCAATGTATTGGAGCGTCGTTTCAATATATTCGGATTTCCGTTCTGGCCGCAAGATTTTCATTTATTCGTTATTTCCATGATTATCGGGGTAGTTTTTATTGCTCTGTTCACCGTTGCTTTCGGACGAATTTTTTGCGGATGGATGTGTCCTCAGACCATATTTTTAGAAATGGTGTTCCGCAGAATAGAATATTGGATCGACGGGGATCGTGGCGCACAAATAAAGCTGGATCGGCAAGAATGGAATGCCGAGAAAATAAGAAAACGTGTAACCAAGTGGATTATCTTCTTTATTATATCATTCATCATCGCGAATGTATTTCTCGCCTATTTAATAGGTAGTGATCGCTTGATACAATATATTACCGATGGGCCAATGGAACACATCAGCACCATGATCTCTTTATTGATTTTCACCGGGGTATTTTACTGGGTGTTTGCTTGGTTTAGAGAACAGGTTTGTATCATCGCTTGCCCTTACGGACGAATGCAAGGTGTATTATTAGACAACAAATCAATTGTTGTAGCGTATGACCATGTTCGTGGCGAAGCAGAAAATGGTAGAAAAAAGTGGCGTAAAAACGAAGATAGGGCAGAAATGGGCCATGGTGACTGTATCGACTGTTTTCAATGTGTAAATGTTTGTCCAACGGGAATAGACATTAGAAACGGAACCCAACTTGAATGTGTCAATTGTACCGCCTGTATCGACGAATGCGATACCATAATGGAAAAAGTGAACCTGCCTAAAGGTCTTATCCGTTATGCCAGTGAAGACGAGATTACGAAAAAAGAAAAGTTCAAGTTTAACCCAAGATTAAAAGGCTATACCGCCGTATTGACCATTTTAACAGGTTTATTGATCGGTATGCTGTTTCTGAGGAATGAATTGGAGGCTAATATTTTAAGGCTTCCAGGGCAACTTTACGAGCATAAAGAAGGCAATATCATCAGTAATGTATACACATATAAACTGGTCAACAAAACCACGAAAGACGTGGAAGATGTACACTTTGAACTCTTATCACATAAAGGTACGGTAAAACTGGTAAGGCATGAAGATTTTAAAGTGCCGGCCCAACAACTTGCAGAAGGCACGCTCTTTATTGAAATAAATAATTCAGCCATAAAAAGTGACAAAGAAAAAGTTAAAATAGGAATTTACAGCGGCGATAAATTAATCGAGACCACCATGACCGCGTTTTTAGCGCCTAGAAGTTATAAGTAAAGTTGGAAGTACGAGGTTGGAAGTTTGAAATACAGACGAAAAAAATGAGTTTATAAGTTAATGGTAATAGTATAGCCTCTCGGCTCCATCCTTTAGACCAGTACTGAGCGGAGCCAAAGGGCGGGAATAAAAAATAAATATTTTGATCATGAAAATAAACTGGGGTACAGGTATTGTTATTGCATTCATTGGGTTCATTGGCTTCATCCTATTTTTTGTCATACGAATGAGTACCGAAAGCCGTGCGAACCACGATTTGGTAACAGAAGAATACTATAAGGCAGAATTAGGGTATCAAAAAGAAATCGACGCTGAAAATAACGCCAACAAAAGCGCTAAAATTGAAGTAAAGATAACGCCCGAAGGCTTGCTCTTGCAATTTCCTGAGGGCCTTACGCCAACCAAAGTAAAAGGAAAAGTGTCCTTATACAGACCATCTAATAAACAATTGGACTTTGACTTGCCTTTAAGTCTCTCCAATACACATTTGCTCATACCTGACAAACGTTTATTGGATGGTCGCTGGGACATTAAGGTTTTCTGGGAATACGACGGGGAAGTTTATTTGCACAAAGAGAGTATAACTTATTGAAATGAAGTTAAAGGCACGAGGTACGAGGTTAGATTTTGGATGTTGGATGTTTAAACAAAACGTCTTTGAACACATTGCCCGCCGCCTCGGCAGGCTAGGCCCCTCGCAATAACAAACAAATAAAAATGCTATTATCAGCCATCATATTAGGTTTAATGGGAAGTCTTCACTGCGTTGGCATGTGTGGCCCCATTGCCTTTATGCTGCCAGTTGATAGAACCAACAACCTCAAAAAATTCTCCCAGATCTTTATCTATCATTTTGGACGGTTATTGGCCTATGGAATCATTGGTTTAATATTCGGTCTGCTCGGTAAAGGACTTTATGTCTTTGGAATGCAGCAAAAACTCTCGATAGTTATTGGAGTTTTAATGATTGTCATTGTTCTTATTCCTTACAAATCATTTAGTAAGTACAACCTTTCAAAACCAGTATACAAAGTCATATCAAAAGTTAAGAATCGATTGGGTCAGGAGCTGAAAAAGAAATCCCCCGATACATTCCTGACCATCGGTTTTTTGAATGGATTTCTCCCGTGTGGCTTGGTTTATATGGCCCTTTTCGGAGCGATAGCCATGGGAAGTGCCTGGCAAGGTTCCTTATATATGATGCTTTTTGGTTTGGGTACAATTCCCCTAATGACCACAGCCATTTATTTCAGTGGAATGCTCAAAGGTGGGCTACGTCAAAAAGTGCAAAAAGCGATACCTG
>JBATIN010000151.1:0-17908 GCA_049667765.1 Flavobacteriaceae bacterium | reverse complement strand
GTAACCCTCAGTATAAAATAGGCCACGCCACTTTTATCGGCGTTTTTTACCAGAATACGGTTATCGCCCGCAGGCAGGTTGACCGCGATGTTGAACGCATCCATATCAGTCATACCATCATTTGTGTTTTCAAAAACCAATACATCGTTCAGCCAAATTTTCGATAGCGCCGAGCTACCAAAACGCAGCACTGCCTTTCTACCTTCGATATTGGAGAAAAAGGTCTGGGCATAATTTACCCCACTGCCGTATTCTGCGTGGTTCGAATAAAATTGATAGGCTTCTTTAGTACTGCCCTCTTGACTGTACCAGTTTAGAAAACCATTACTGTTGGCGTTAAAATCATTTTTTGACGTCGGATTATTTTCAGGGCCATATTCAGTGTCTAGTCCACTTCCGTTCAAATTTTCGAAAGATCCGCAAAACTGCCATTCTTTAATAGCGGGTATTTCTGAATTCAATCGAAAAAAAGAATCCCAATCGCCATCACGCTGTGCGACCACAGATTTTAAGTAACGTAACGATTCTTTAACCGAAGTGTTTTTTACCGAGGCCAGTTCTATGGCATTGATATTGTCAGAATTCTTTTTATTGAAGCCAGAGGTAAGGTAGGTATCGAAAAAGAAATGTTGGTTCCATAAGGCATAGAGATAGTAGTCAAAGTCTTCATAAGTGCCGATCGTTTTTACAAAATCATTTGGATTGTTGAATCTGCCCGTCTCAAGTGCTAAAATCTCATTGATAATAGCATCGGAAACCGTTGCTTTTTTCTTTTTCTGGAATTTCGCCAGTGCCTCTTCTCGCTGATTTTTAAAGAGAAGTTCCCAATAAGGATCAAGCTTAGCGGTTTCTTGAGATTGAAGCATTGAAAAATTAACGACAAATAAAACGGTAAGCAAACTTAATATTCGCATGGGGTCGGCTGGTTAGGTTTGGTTATGGGTACATAATAACGCAAAACCCACGCGGTTTGGTATACCATTTTCAGTATAATTCAGGGCTACATTATGGCTCAGACTTAACTACAGTCCTATCCAATAAACACAATCAACTGATAATAAGTGAGTTATTATCGGGCGGTTTTACAAATGCGATGTGATTTTTATAAAATATGGGCCTTCATTCGGTTCCAAGCCTTGATCAACAAGTAGCCTGAAACTATGGCTATTACAGTCAATACAATCGCTTGGGTGGTTCTGCCATAGATCCAATAGCCGGTAGCGAACATTATCGAGTAGATAAGTACAATGCCTAGTAGCATTGCTGTAATGCCCGAAGGCACGCTCCATTTTTCTTTCTTGTTTACAATTTCAACATTGTCTTTTTCTGCATCGTTGACCACTTTTGACCATCCAGGCCCGCCTGGCTGAATTTTTTTGTAGAATGATTGAAGGACTTCCTTAGATTCAGGCTGGGTAGCATAGGTCACGGCCAACCAAATAGCTGTAGTGACTACGACCACAAACGGATATTGCGCCCAATCAGGAAATATGCCCGTTTCAGGAGCAAACAACGTATTTCCTAATGAAGTTGTCGCCAGTAGGATAGAAATGATGCCAGATGCGAACATGGCCGCAATCTCGCTCCAAGCATTTATCCTCCACCAGAACCAACGCAATATAAATATCAGTCCCGTACCTGCGCCAAACGAAACCAATAAATCGAAGACCTGAAATGCATTCTCTAGGGCCAAGGCTAAAATTGCACTTAAAACCATAAGCGCCACTGTAGAAATTCTTCCAACGGCAACCATTTGCTTTTCCGTTGCTTCCGGGTTGATCTGTTGCTTGTAGAAGTCAAAAACAATATACGACGAGCCCCAATTCAATTGGGTAGAAATGGTGCTCATATAAGCCGCTACCAATGAGGCCAGAACTACTCCTAACAGCCCACTGGGTAATTTGGTCAACATTGCCGAATAGGCAAGGTCATGCCCTAGTTTACTTTCCGCAACGTTAGGGAAAGCTTCGTGAATACTAGCAATATCAGGGTATACGACTATCGATGCCAAAGCCACCAAAATCCATGGCCATGGTCGTAAAGCATAATGCATAATATTAAAGAAAAACGTAGCCCCAATAGCATGGTTTTCATCTTTTGCGGCCAGCATCCGTTGGGCAATATAACCTCCACCACCGGGTTCTGCGCCAGGGTACCACGAGCTCCACCATTGCACAGCAAGGGGTATGATAAAGGCGGTTATCAATAGTTTCTTATTGCTAAAATCAGGTAAAATATCAAGTTTCGAAATAACGTCTTCATTGGCCATCAAGGCCTCTAAACCTCCCACTTCGGGTATATTAACAAGATAATATGCCGCACCTATTGCTCCTGACATTGCCACGAAGAATAGTAGGAAATCAGTATAGACTACCCCTTTGAAACCTCCAAGGGCGCTAAAGACAACAGTAATTAACCCTGCCCCTACTACAGTTTCCCAGGGATCAAGCCCCAGCATAATTCCCCCGATTTTAATAGCGGCCAAGGTAACGGAGGCCATGGTAATGATATTGAACAAAGCACCGAGATATACCGCCCGAAATTTTCGTAAGAAACTAGCCGGTTTGCCACCATAGCGCAATTCATAAAATTCGAGATCGGTATTAACATTTGACCGACGCCAAAGCTTTGCGTAAACAAATACGGTCAACATACCCGTTATTAAGTAGCACCACCATGCCCAGTTTCCAGAAACACCATTTACACGTACAAAATTGGTCACGAGATTCGGGGTGTCCGTTGAAAAGGTAGTGGCCACCATAGAAAGCCCTAACAACCACCATGGCATGGTTCTCCCGGATAGAAAAAATTCTGTAGAATCTTTCCCTGATTTTTTTGAAACATAAATTCCGATTCCGAGTACGAGCGAAAAGAAAACAATGATAAAGCCGTAATCGAGGGTGCTTAATTCCATAGGTTTGGTCGTTAGTTAGTCCATAAAGATAAATTTTTTTAGGATACATTTACGGTTTGATTCTAAAAGCATATCGTGTCTTCACTATTTATACTTGATACTGCCCTACCATCCATTTTACTTGGGCTTGCCTCTGCCTTTGTCTTGGGCATCGCCAAATCGGGTATTAAAGGCATTGATGTTTTGATGGTTACCCTTATGGCCCTGGCCTATGGCGCGCGCGAATCTACCGGTATTATGGTGCCGCTTTTGATTACAGGCGACATTTTTGCCGTCATCTATTACAATCGCCATGCACAATGGAAGTATATTTTTAAATTCCTCCCGTGGATGATTTCTGGAGTACTGATCGGTGTGTTGATCGGCAAGGACCTCGATGAACAAACCTTTAAGATCGGTATGGCCATCATTATTTTGAGCAGCATACTCATTATGTTCTGGTGGGAAAAAAGAAAATCGAAATCAGTGCCCACACACTGGGCATTTGCAGGGTTTATGGGCATAATGGCAGGCATAACTACTATGATCGGCAATTTGGCCGGGGCTTTTGCCAATATCTTCTTTTTAGCGATGCGCTTCCCAAAAAACCAATTTATCGGTACGGCGGCATGGCTTTTCTTTATTATGAACCTCTTTAAATTACCGTTTCATATTTTCGTTTGGGGTACCATTACCCAAGAAACATTGTTGATAGACCTTAAATTGCTTCCGGGTATCATCATTGGTCTTTTTGTCGGTATCCGCTTGGTGAAAATTATAAAAGAGGATTTTTATCGAAAAATGATCTTGGTACTTACGGCCCTAGGGGCGCTACTGATTCTATTCCGCTAGGCGAGCCCTGCCGGCCAAGTTTATGCTAAATCACTCTCTTTTTTTTCTATCTTGCTGCAGCACTTTATTTAAAACTACAGAAAAATGAAAAATTATTGCCTATTGCTGTGTTGCATTTGTCTTTTCATGACCGCTAGTGCCCAAGATAACGGAACCGACGAAACAGAAGGTTGGATCTCATTGTTCAACGGTGAAAATCTAGAGGGTTGGAAAGTTGGCGAAAACGCCGATTCTTTCTCCATAGAAGATGGAGCCATTAAAGTCAATGGCCTTAAGGCACATCTGTACTATATGGGCGATATTGAGAATCACAGTTTTAAGAATTTTGAATTCAAGGCAAAGGTGATGACAATGCCCCAGGCCAATTCGGGCATATATATTCACACCCAATATCAAGAGGAGAGCTGGCCAAAATATGGCTATGAAGTACAGGTCAACAATTCACAAAGTGATTGGAAACGCACCGGCAGTTTATACAATATTGTAAATGTACAAGAGACCTATGTTGTTGACAACGAATGGTATACCGAATATATAAAAGTAGAAGGAAAACGTATTATCGTGAAAATCAACGACATAGTAGTGGTCGATTACACCGAACCCGAACACCCAAAACGAAGTGAAGGCAACGAACAATTTCGGGTTTTGACCGAAGGCACTTTTGCCCTTCAGGCCCATGATCCGGGCAGTGTTGTTTTTTATAAGGATATTATGGTGCGGCCTTTGGAATGACCTAAAAGAATTGGGTTTAGATCTAGGGGATATAACATTGATATCTTGCCAGCTAAAAACAACTCTTAACTAGTTTTGGGCAATTATGAATAATTCGACACTTATTATTCTTATTTCAGAACGGAATAAAACAAAAAAAGCCTAGTTAAAACTAGGCCTTTTATTTAATCCGTGGTCCCACCTGGGCTCGAACCAGGGACCACCTGATTATGAGTCAGGTGCTCTAACCAACTGAGCTATAGGACCGAAAATGAGGGCAAATTTAACCAATAACCGCAACTACGCAAAAAATTGGGCTTCATTTGTTCGTAAATCTCGTTTCATGGAGTTAAATCAATACTCGAGACAATTTCTTGGCATAGCTCAACAAGAATGCCATTAGCACTTTTAGGGTGTACAAAGGCCACTAACTTATTATCGGCACCCTTTTTTGGGGTTTCGCTAAGCAGTTGAAATCCCGCTTGCTTTAACCGTTTCATCTCGGCCTCTATATTGTCTACGGCGAAAGCTATATGGTGAATACCCTCCCCTTTTTTTGCAATGAATTTCGCAATAGGGCTATCGGCCGAGGTAGCCTCCAATAGTTCTATTTTGTTAGGGCCGGTCTTAAAAAAAGAGGTCTTCACCCCTTCCGACAAAACCTCTTCAATTTTGTAATGCGGTGTTCCGAGCAGATTTTCAAAAAGCAGATTCGATGCATCAAGATTTTTAACCGCGATACCTACATGTTCAATTTTATTCATCGATTAAGAAGTTGATTGGGTAACTATCACCTAAGATACGGTATTCCTTCGTACTTTTGCCCTATGGAAACACAGCGCCAAAAAAAGATCGCAGGGGTCATACAGAAAGATATCGTTGATATTTTACAACGCGCCGCTATCGATGGCGGGTTAAGAAGTACGTTAATTTCAGTGACCAGGGTATCTGTTACCACAGACCTTTCCATTGCGAAAGTGTATCTAAGCATTTTTCCTGGCAAAGATGCCAAAGAATTGATGACAGGCATTCAATCTAACCAGCCCCTTATTAAACATGAGCTGTCGCAGCGCACCAAACACCAGCTCAGAAGAGTGCCTGAGTTGCTTTTTTTTCTCGATGATTCGTTAGACTATATCGAAAATATTGAAAAGTCGCTCAAAGGAGAAGAGAATCCTATTGAAAACAGGGATTTGTTGCCCAAAAGAAAGAAATCATAATCGAAGCTGAAAATTGAATTTTCCCTTATACATCGCTAAGCGCTACATACGTTCAAAAAGTAGTCAAAGCGTAGTGAATATTATCAATTTAATCACCTTCTTGGTCATTGTAATCGGCTCTGCAGCCTTGTTCATAGTACTTTCAGGGTTTGCCGGACTTAAGGCGTTCAGCCTTTCATTCAGTAACTCGTTCGATCCCGACCTAAAGGCTTCGCCTGCTACGGGTAAATTCTTTACTATTACACCGGAGCACGAGAAAGCCTTGCTCGAGGTATCAGGAGTCGTCCTGTATTCAAAAGAAATTCAAGAAAAGGTATATCTCTCACACAAAAAGTTGGGCCATATTGCCGAAATCAAAGGAGTAGATGAAAATTACACGAAAGTGACGGGGGTAGACAGTACCCTGATCTATGGAAAATGGAACATTGCCGACAGTCGCGGCGTTGCCGGTAGAGGTGTGGTCGATATTCTAAACCTTACCCCTGATCAAGTAAGGAATCCGTTAGAAATAATTGCTTTTAAACCTGGCAAGGGTTCTATTTCACAGTCAAATCCGGCAAACCTGTATAATACTACGCCCATGGTCATTACGGCAATCTATTCGGTAGAAGAGGACTTAGACAAACGGTACATTTTCGCCAATTTATCGTTAACACAGGCCATGCTCGAAAAAGATAGCTCACAGATTTCGGGCATCAATTTTAAACTTGCACCCAATGCCAATGTAGTGCAGGTCAAAAATGAAGTGGAACAACTGTTCGATAACAAAGTAATACTTCAAGACCGGCGCGAGCAAAATAGTTCGCTCCACCGTATGCTAAATACCGAAAACCTTGCCACGTATTTGATCTTTACCTTGGTTTTGATCATTGCACTTTTTAATGTGGTAGGCGCTATCATTATGATGATTTTGGACAAGCAACAGAATTCAAAAACCTTGTATAGCCTTGGTACTACTGTAAAAGACCTAAGGCGCATCTATTTCGTACAGGGAATTTTAGTTACTAGCCTTGGCGGACTTATAGGTGTTATTCTGGGATCTTTACTAATATGGTCGCAACTCACATTCGGGTGGTTAAAGATTACCCCTTCATTGGCCTACCCTGTAGCGTTCGAGTTTATCAATGTGCTTATCGTGATGGCTACCATTATTGTGCTAGGTATTATGGCATCGAAAATTGCAAGTAGCCGAGTAACTAAGAAGTTGTTGGCCTAAAGCACAAACTCATAATCCCCAAATTTTTCCAATACCTCATCAAAGGCTTGAAAAACCGAGGCAGAATCATCGCTCGTAACCATTTTCATTCGATATTCCTTAAAGTTGGGAATTCCTTTAAAATAGTTGGTATAGTGCCTTCTGGTTTCGAAAACCCCAAGGATTTCGCCTTTCCAATCAATTGCCATTTGCAGGTGCCGACGGGCGGCATCGACCCTTTCGTTCATGGTAGGTGGCGCCAGGTGTTCCCCTGTTTCAAAAAAATGTTTTACCTCTTTAAAAAACCAAGGATAGCCAATGCTTGCTCGGCCGATCATGGCGCCATCCAAGCTATATTCGTCTCGCATTTTCATAGCGGCCTCAGGAGTGTCTATGTCACCATTTCCGAAAACGGGAATATGCATGCGCTGATTGTTCTTCACTTCGGCAATCGGCTTCCAGTTGGCGATGCCTTTATACATCTGCGCCCGAGTACGGCCGTGGATGGAAATCGCCTTGCAGCCCACATCTTGCAAACGTTCGGCGACCTCTACGATCTTTATGGAGTTTTCGTCCCAGCCTAAACGGGTCTTTACTGTAATGGGCAGTTGTGTACGCTTGACCATCTCTTCGGTCAATTTTACCATTAGCGGAATATCTTTTAAAATACCGGCACCGGCACCTTTACAAACGACTTTTTTTACAGGACAGCCGAAATTGATATCGATGATATCGGGGTTGCTTTTTTCAACAATATCGACCGTCTGCAACATAGACTCAAGGTTGGCCCCAAAAATCTGTATGCCCACAGGACGCTCCTTTTCGTAAATATCCAATTTCATCACGCTTTTGGCAGCATCGCGGATCAAACCTTCTGAAGAAATGAACTCGGTATAGACCACATCGGCACCCTGCTCTTTGCACAAAGCGCGAAAGGGCGGGTCACTGACATCTTCCATAGGGGCGAGCAGCAACGGAAAATCGGGTAATTGGATGTCTCCTATTTTGGGCAAAACGATTTTTGTTTTTGGATTTGCAAATTTACGGAAAATCTATTATTTAACGTTGAGCGCAGTAGAAGACCTTCAGTGATGCAGGACTTCGCCTACACTCAATATGACATTAAGGCTAAAACGTTATGTCAACCTCAACCTTCTTACCCTTGCGGTCTACCACAACTTTGGTAGTGTTTCCCTCCTCAAAAGTAGAAAGGGCGCGCATATAGCTCATCATATCCACTACGGTACTATCGCCCAATTGAATAACGACATCACCTTTTTGCAATCCGGCCTTTTGTGCGGGTTTATCCTCACTCACCCCATCGATACGCATGCCTTTACCATCGAATAGATAATCGGGTACTACGCCTAGGGCGACTTTAAATCGGGGAACTTCCTCGCTTTCGTTCTTGGTTTTCTTAAAGGCAAGTTTTGGACTTTTGTCAAGCTCCTTTATTACTTCAAGAATATATCCGGAGATCATTCGCATGCCTTCATAATTCAACTTGTCGGAGTCATCCGAAGGTTTATGGTAGTCTTCATGCTGTCCGGTGAAAATATGCAGTACGGGAATATCCTGTAAATAGAACGAGGTGTGGTCCGATGGTCCTACGCCCGATTCTTGTAACACTAATTTAAACCCCGGGTTGGTGGAGTTCAATACTTGTGGCCAAATTGGTGCCGTGCCGGTACCGCTAATCGATAAGGTTTTGTCTTCGCGAAGCCTTCCTACCATATCCATATTAATCATATAATTCACTTTAGAAAGGTCGATGGTCGGGTTCTTTACAAAGTAGTTGCTGCCCAACAAGCCCATTTCTTCTCCCGAAAAAGCCATAAACAGATAGTTATTGCTTTTAGAAGGGGCCCTTGTTAGGCTATCTGCTAATTGCAACAGCACCCCTACCCCGCTTGCATTATCATCGGCCCCATTATGAATGGCGTTTCCCTCGCGATAAAGCGACCCTTCGCCCCCAAGGCCCAAATGATCGTAATGCGCCCCGATGATTATAGTATTCTCTGCTTTGTTGTCGATAAACCCGATGACATTGGTGCCCGTAATGGTACTATCGCCCGAAGTAAACTGCACTTCGCCATGTGGATCGGTCTTTGGTTTAAAGGTGAAGGTCTGGTAAAAAGTACCCTTATTGCCTTTAGGCTCAAGGCCGATCGTTTGCATACGCTTTTGCAAATAATCGGCGGCCTGAAGTTCAAAAGGGGTTCCGGTTTCACGGCCTTGCAAACTGTCACTGGCCAAAAACGAAATGTCATCTTGCAGTGAAACGGATCTAGGTTTTTCGGTCTTGCAACTAAAAATCAAAAGGGAAAACAAGCAGATTACAATCTTTTTCATCATTTTTGGATGTATTTTTACATTTACTACCTCGGGGCAAACCCGTGAGGCATTTAAAGAAAGGTTAACACTAGCTTTCAACGCAAGCGTCGGAGCATTTAAATCTCGATTATCGAGTAAAATTAAGCATCCCATGAAGAAAATTTTAATTTTTGGACTATTATTAGCATTTTTCAGTTGCAAGACCGAGCCTAAAATGCAAGAGGCGAAAGAGCCGCAATCGACTACCCTGATGGCAGGAAGCGATACGCTCATTTATCCTGAAGAGAAATATTTTAAGTCCATTCGGCAAATCACATTTGGTGGTGATAATGCAGAGGCCTATTGGAGCTGGGACGATAAACAGATGATTTTTCAATCGAACAATAAAGCTTGGGGACTCAATTGCGACCAAATGTTCTTGATGAACATCAAAGAAAATTTCAAGGACAAAAAGCCGCCCATGGTGAGCACTGGAATGGGCCGTACTACATGCGCTTACTTCTTGCCCGACAATAAGCATTTTGTTTATGGCTCGACCCATTTGGCCAATAAGGAATGTCCCGAAGTGCCCTTGCGCAAAAATGGCAACTACGTATGGCCGGTCTATGATTCGTTCGATATTTTTGTGGCCGATCTTGAAGGAAACATTACCGCCCAATTGACCAATGAACCCGGGTATGATGCCGAAGCAACAGTCTCCCCCAAAGGGGATAAAATCGTTTTTACATCGACTAGAAGCGGTGATCTTGAATTGTACACGATGAACCTCGACGGTTCAGCTGTAAAACAAATTACAAATGAGCTTGGCTATGATGGCGGTGCTTTTTTCTCGCCCGACGGCTCCAAATTAATCTTTAGGGCCTCGCGACCGAAGACCCCCGAGGCAATTAAAAAATACAAAGACCTTTTGTCAGAAGGTTTGGTTGAACCTACCGAAATGGAACTATTTATCTGCAACGCCGATGGTACCGACCTAAAACAACTGACTTTTTTGGGCAATGCGAACTGGAGTCCGTTTTTTCATCCTTCGGGAAAAAAGATTCTGTTTTCGAGCAATTTTGAAGCCGAGAAAGGTTTTCCGTTCAATCTTTATTTTATCGATATTGATGGAAAGAACCTGGAACGTGTTACACACGGCGAAACCTTTGATGCTTTCCCTGTATTTTCCAACGATGGTAAATATCTAGCCTTTTCGAGCAACCGAAATAACGGGGGCGGCAGGGATACCAACCTCTTTATAGCCGAATGGCAAGAAGACACTCCGGTCTCTTCAGAGGTGGTAAATTAAACTTGCTTTAGAATGTCAGATATTAGTATTTTCGATGACAATACCCTATTTGTACTCTTTCTGTTGTTGTTCGCCCCTCTGGCAATGTTGTTGATAATCGCATGGTTTTTTAAAGAAAATAATAAGCCTAAAACCGCGAAAGTAATCTTTTTTATAGCCTTAGGATATGTAATACTGATTCTGGCACTTATTTTAATACTTTCGATTTCGAGCTGATGACTCTCGCTTTGGAACCGATATTATTTGCTATAAAAATCAACATGCGCTTAGTACTGGGGTTTTTGGCCTTATTAGTTGCGTTTCGCTATTACCTCACTCTTAGAAAAAAAGTAACGACTTCATTTTGTCAAAGAACCGTCTTTCGATCAGTATTAGTACTATCTTGAGGGCTTAGGTCTTCTCGCGCTAGGAAGTCTTTGGGTTTAAATTCGACTGCGCTCGTCGACCCCTTTTGATTTTTGGTTGTCCTTTATTTTTGTGTTACCAAACTTATAGCGGAAACCTAAGGTAAATAATCGATTTTCAGGACGATAGTACGAGGTATTGTTCTGATTTAGAAAATTACGTGTGTCGAATAAATTTGCCTGCCTAAAAATATCCTCTATCCCCATTGAAATACTGGCCTTTTTGTTCCAAAAGGTCTTACGAAGCGATACATCAAGTTTGTTCCACGAGTCACGAACTGCGTTACCATCAACAATAGGGGCATAATAGATAAAATCTACATCGGCCGATAGGCTTTTATCCTTTAAAAGGGCAAATGAATTGCTCGTACTCAGGTAACAGGTCCATCGACCATTTTCAATCAACTGACCTGTGTCAATATCCGAAAATTGATCTTCACGATAATATGCCGCAAAAAACAGATAGGTATACCAAAAATTAGTTACTTCCTTATTTAACCAAATATCGACGCCATAAGAGATGTCCCTGATCAAGTTTCTGTTTAAAAACCGTAAAAGATTAGACTCGTTGTCTTGAAATACCAATTCTTGATTCTGGTTTTTTTGATATTTATAGAATAATTCAACCGTATAACTGCGATCAAATGTATAGCCGCCAGCCACATAGTTACGTATGGCCGGTAATAAGTTTGGGTTACCCTCGATTACAGAATTATTGCTCTGAAAGATTTGAAACGGATTAATGTCATTATATCTGGGCCTTTGTATTCTTCGGTAGTAATATAAGTTATACCGATGTAGTTTACTCGGGGCATAGTCTAGTGAGAAGGAAGGAAAAAGCTCTAAATAATCGTTTTCTGTCGGTGCCGGGGCAATGTCGAGATCCCCCAATGTACTGGTATATTCAGCCCTCAGGCCCGATTTGAATCTCCATTTCTCCCAATTAGAGTCCATGCTCAAATAGCCGGCGTAAATACTTTCATCGTATTTGAATATTCCCGCTTCGGTTGGGTTGATCCCTGGCTGTGTACGGTCGAAACCTTGTTGTGATATACTGCTTTCCGAATCGATTCCGGCATAACGAAGACCTGTTTCAAAACGTGATACTTCGCCAAGGGGAGTGCTAAAATCGAACTGTAGATTAAAAAGATCAATACGTTGCGTTGATTGCGTAGTAAAATCATTTTCTCCAGTAAGGGCCCCGTTATTGTCCAAAAAATCGGTTTTTAGGTCCTGCCCTTGATCCGAATCATAATACGTGTAATGCGAATTGACCGAGAATTCTGCCCCTTTTTTGTTCAATTTGTGGGTCCAATCTAAGTAGAATGAGCTGTTGATTAATTTTTGATCGGAATCATTGGTGGTTACAAAACTTGATCGCGGCAGTCCGGTTAGGTCTTCAATTTGGGTGTCCGTATCGTAAAACCGGTTAATGTCTGGGTTGAACATATTGATCGTTGATAGGCCCAAAACATTTTTTTCATTGATCTGATAGTCGAAAAAAGCGCTCAGATTATGTCTTTTTTGACGTTTAATGTTCTCCTGTTCCGCGGTCCATATACTTGATGGAGCATCATTGTTCAAGTAGGTGGTCGCATCGGTATATCGAGTCAGGTCTTTAGATCTACCAAAGGTATAATTAATCGAAAAATCAGCCTTCTTTCCTTTAAAATAATGATCGGTACCGATGGAATGCTTTGCGAATACTCCCTGCTCGTAACGATTGAAGATTGCACCATTATACCCTGAAATCAAATTTCGGTTCATTTTAATATTGATCAACATGCCCCCTTCTGCACTGTATTTTGCAGGTGGATTGGTAATCACTTCTATAGCCTCGATGTTGCTGGCCGAGGTCCCCGAGAGTAAATTAACGATGTCTTCTTGTGGCAGATTTACCATTCGGTCGTTGATCATTATACCAATATTCTTACTGCCCTTCACCGATAGCTCGTTTCCGATAACCACCACGCTCGGGGTTCGTTTTAAAAGGTTCCAAGCATCACTATCTGATAACGAAGTGTTCGCAACCGTAAAAACTAGTCGATCTACCTTTCGCTCTAATTTGGGTTTTTGGTGTACCACCACTACCTCATCTAATTCTAGATCTTGATCCTCAAAAAATAGCGTACCCAAATTTAAGTTGGACGACACGTTAATTGCTTTAGCCGGAGATTGATTGCCCATATAGCTAACGGATAGTACATAATTGCCTTGCGTAACGTTGGTAATTTCGAAAAACCCGTTTTCATCTGAAGAACTGCCCTTAATAATGGTAGAGTCAGTAGCCTTAAGCAAAAGTATATTGGCAAAAGCTAAAGGGTCTTGGTTAGTATGTCTTATTTCGCCTGTAAGATCGTATTCTTGACTTTGTACCGTTGGCCAGATTGCCAAAGTAAAAATCAAAAAAATCAAAAAAAACTTCATACTTAAAATTAGGTCTAATATGGGCGAAACAAAATACAACGAATTATCTTACGAAAAAAAGAATCTTCCTATTAATTTGTATAGCGTTAAAACTAGTGATTAACATGAATCGCTCCACTGAGCCCCGTTATAATTTGCATTATATTTGTAGCTGCTTTGGGGCATATATTGCTTGAAGAAGAAATTAATATGAAAAACATCCGAAACTTTTGTATCATCGCCCATATCGACCATGGTAAAAGTACTTTGGCAGACCGACTGCTCGACTTTACCGGTTCGGTGACCGAACGTGAAAAAAAAGAACAGTTGCTGGACAGTATGGATCTTGAACGTGAACGTGGAATTACCATTAAAAGCCATGCCATACAAATGGATTATACCTACCAAGGTGAGCAATACGTGCTAAACCTTATCGATACCCCTGGTCATGTCGATTTTTCCTATGAAGTTTCGAGGTCCATAGCCGCTTGTGAAGGTGCTTTATTGGTCGTAGATGCGGCCCAAAGCATTCAAGCACAGACGATTTCCAACCTTTATCTTGCTTTGGAAAACGATCTTGAGATTATTCCGGTATTGAACAAGGTCGATTTGCCCAGCGCAAGTCCTGAAGAGGTAACCGATGATATCGTAGACCTTTTAGGTTGCAAGCCAGAAGAGGTCATTCCGGCAAGTGCCAAGACAGGACTCGGTATCGAAGCAATCCTAAAAGCCATCATTGAACGTATCCCGCCGCCAAAAGGCAATGTTGATGAATCACTTCAAGCCTTGGTGTTCGATTCTGTTTATAATCCTTTTCGAGGGGTAGAGACGTATTTTAGGGTAATAAATGGGGAAATAAAAAAAGGACAAAAAATAAAGTTCGTAGCAACCGACAAAAGTTATTTCGCCGATGAGGTAGGTACCTTAAAATTGACGCAACATCCTAAACAAAGTATAAAGGCAGGTGATGTAGGCTATCTGATTACAGGTATTAAAGATGCTCGTGAAGTTAAGGTAGGTGATACCATCACCGATTCGGCCAACCCTACCAAGAACCCAATAGAAGGTTTTGAAGATGTAAAACCTATGGTATTTGCAGGTATTTACCCTGTGGATACCGAAGATTTTGAGGAGCTACGCTCTTCCATGGAAAAGCTTCAACTCAATGATGCTTCGCTAGTATTTACTCCAGAAAGTAGTGCGGCCCTAGGGTTTGGTTTCCGATGTGGATTTTTAGGTATGTTGCATATGGAAATCATTCAAGAACGTTTAGAGCGTGAGTTTGATATGACGGTTATCACAACCGTGCCTAACGTTAGTTATCATGCGTTTACCAGAAAGAATCCTGAAGATCCAATGATAGTGAATAACCCGAGTGATCTACCAGACCCTTCTACCCTTGAGCGCGTTGAAGAACCTTATATTAAGGCAACAATCATTACAAAATCTGATTTTGTAGGCAATGTAATGTCGCTTTGTATCGATAAAAGAGGGATTATTACCAATCAGACCTATTTAACGACCGACAGGGTAGAGCTTTCTTTTGACATGCCCTTGGCCGAGATTGTATTCGACTTTTACGATCGGTTAAAAACAGTCTCCAAAGGCTATGCTTCGTTCGATTATACCCCGATCGGCATGCGGGTCTCAAAATTGGTGCGTGTTGATATTCTTTTAAATGCCCAACCAGTAGATGCACTTTCTGCCCTGATCCATTTTGACAATGCCGTGAATATCGGGAAAAAAATGTGCGAGAAGTTAAAAGAACTTATTCCTAGACAACAGTTCGATATTCCGATTCAAGCTGCCATCGGTGCCAAAATTATTTCTCGCGAAACCATAAAAGCACTTCGAAAAGATGTTACCGCAAAATGTTATGGTGGTGATATTTCCCGTAAACGAAAGTTACTTGAAAAACAGAAAAAGGGTAAAAAACGTATGCGTCAAGTGGGTAATGTAGAAATTCCTCAACAGGCGTTTATGGCGGTATTGAAGCTGAACGATTAATTATTATTAAAATTTTAGCTATATTAAGAAATAAATAACAATATTTTCCTACAAATATTGTTATTTATTTCTTACAATTCAAATCTATATAGATGACAACCTACATTGCTCAATTTAAGGCCAAACACAAGTTCATTGAGACTACGCAACAATCATGTTTCATTTGGAGACAGGAAGGCGGGGAAGTTGATGAACCCCTTCTAAAAGACAAAATAAAACGTGAATCCTCGGAACATTATTTTAGGATCGCGGCCAAAAATCCAGAAGATATCAACCTTGACGATATTACAATTACTGTTTGGGGCATTCAAATTTTCTAGTAATCGTACTAAGAACCCAGCGCTTGCCATTAGAGCAAAATCCAGGTTTTTTGTTTGGCTTGTTTGAGGCTTTCACATTGAATACCCTTCAAACAAACCATTTACGCTATCTCAAAGCTTTTGCCCAGGCACACCAAATGGTAACCTTTAGTAATCGAATTTACTTCCGTACCGTAGGAAGAAATAATCTCTAGATTGCCTTCGGGAGACTTTAAAAAGATGGGGATAATATCTTCGTCAGTCTTGGTAATCTCAATAAGTCGTTGGTAATGTGCTTTGTCCTTTAATTCAATTTCGTGCATAGATGGATGCTTACGGGCAGCTTCGGTAAGTTTAATAAAATCATCGGTGTGCGAGAACAGACCTTCTTTAGGATTGTTTTCCGGATCATTCATGTCATCAGTATCGATTAGGCGAAAAGTTCCATTTTCCCCGAACGCTTTACCGAACTTTTTCACCGCAAACTTGTTGATTTCCGAATTTCCTGTCAAGGCCATTAAAAAACCCACATCGTTCAGTTCAATATTATCGGTCAGCACATCAGAATAAATATTGGCCGAAAAGGCCTCAAGACCTATTTTCTTTGCCTTGCTCACATTGGTCTGATTATTATCGATCAATACAACATGCCTGTTGTTCTTTTGCAGGTACTCGGCTATTAATCGAGACGCCTTGGAAGCGCCGATAATCAAAATACCTTCCGATTTTCTTAAAAATACCCCTATCAACTTCGCAACCATCCTAGCGGTGGTCGCATTGAGCAATACCGTGCCCAAAACGATCATGAACACCAGTGGCGTAATATACTCGGCGCCTGGTTCGCCCCGTGATAATAATTTTGAACCAAAAAGAGAGGCAATACCCGCGGCAACGATTCCCCTAGGCCCTACCCAACCGATAAAAAGCTTTTCGTTAAATTTTAGATCAGACCCTGCAGAACTTAGAAATACCCCTAAAGGCCGTATAACGAAAACGATGACCGCAAATAAGGCAGCGGTTCTCCAATTATAAATGAGTTCAAGGTCTGAGATATTGATGTTTGCCGCCAAGAGAATAAATAGAATGGATATTAAAAGAATACTAAGCGATTCTTTAAAATACAATAGTTCCTTAAGATTGGGGAGGTCGGTATTGCCCATTACCATACCCATCACGACTACCGCAAGCAAGCCCGATTCATGGGCAAAAACATCGGACATCACAAAGACCAGCAATACCGCAGAAAGTGCAGCCACGTTAAGCAAGTAATGCGGAATAAAATTCTTTTTTATAGAAAAGGCAAGGGCATGGGCAAAGGTGAACCCAAAACTGAAGCCGAATAATAAAATCTTCATAAACTCAACGAGAGCGGTCAGGGTATACCCCTGTCCTTCGCCTACACTTATAAATTCAAATACCAATACCGCGGCAAGGGCACCTATAGGGTCTATTAAAATCCCTTCCCACTTAAGCACTGCTGACACGTCTTTTTTTAATGGAATATTTCTTAAAATTGGGGTAATTACCGTAGGGCCGGTAACAATAATAAGTGCCGAAAAAAGAAACGAAATCTGCCAGCTCAGTCCGAAAATAAAATGGGCGGCTATTCCAGCTCCGAAAAAGGTGACAATGCTTCCTAGGGTAATAAGCTTAGTGATTACCGGGCCCACATTGCGTATTTCGGAGCGCTTTAGAGTGAGGCCGCCTTCGAACAAAATAATACTGATGGCCAGCGAAACGAAATAATAAAGTCCATCTCCAGGAAAAAGCCCTTTTGTGCCATTCCAAATCGGTTCAATAAGCTTTGCCCCATCTTCGGTGTACATAGTTGCAATAGGGCCCACCAATAATCCGATCAAGATCAAAGGTAAGATTGCCGGTAGTTTCAAGCGCCAGGCCACCCACTGTGCAATAATTCCTAAAATAATGATTCCGGCCAATTCTACCATATACTATATTGTTAGAATTGCAAGGTAAAAACTACCGAGCAAAAAACCGCTATTTATTCGATCAATCGGACCAAACTGCCCGACTGAAACATACCGCAAGAAGTTTCAGTACAAATTCTACTTTGACAAAAGGTGTATATTCACAAATAATGATCCTTGTTGTCATTTCTCTTAAGCTTTTCTTAATTTGCATATCGCTAATAATACCCATGCAGTTATACCCCATAGAGACCGGAAACTTTAAATTGGACGGCGGCGCCATGTTCGGAGTGGTACCCAAGACCCTTTGGCAAAAAACGAATCCGGCAGATGCCAACAATCTTATCGATATCGGGGCTCGAAGTTTGCTT